>DBFNNF010000235.1:0-3688 GCA_048407585.1 Lactobacillus johnsonii
TTAAAAGGTATTTTGCTTTTTGATAAAGTAATTCACCAGCAGGAGATAAAATAATTTTACTTTTTCGATTTTTTTGAAAAATCAATGGGTCACCGAACCTACGTTGGAGTCTTTTTATAGCCATAGAAATAGTAGGCTGCGTAACATTAAATGCATTTGCCGTTAAGGTATAATTTTGTGTTTCAACTAATTTGCAAAAATACAATAAATCTTTATCGTTCATAATATAGTCTCTTTTATAAATAATTTTTATAAACTAATCTTTTTTAATTATAAGTTACACTTTTCACAAATGCAATGATGCTTTGAAATATGGGGACTTTAAGCATTAAAGTTAGATTTTTTCTTCACAATTTAAGACTAGAAAATGTTCAAAGATAGATATAAATTGCTATGTGTAAGGGAAAAATTAGTTTGTGAGGAGAAGAGCATATGGTGTATAAGACAAAAGTAGCGTGGGATGCTATTTATGATGTAATTGTAATTGGTTTTGGTGGCGCCGGAGCCGGGGCAGCTCGTTTTGCTGCAGATAATGATGCTAAAGTTCTTTTAATTGATGCAGCTCCAGAAGGTAGCGAAGGAGGTAATACCAGATATGCTGGAGGAGCCTTTGCTTGGGGAGTAGATTTTGATGAACTAAAAGAATACTACAAGCAGACCTATTATCCATTTAAATATGACGAAGAAGCATTAGATACTTTCATTAAGAATGTAATGCAGATGAAAGAATATTCAAAAAAATATTTTGGAATTGATGCTCAACCAACCGGTCGTAGACCTAAGGGAGAATATCCTGAATATAAGGATGCGGCATCGATGCAATCGCAGAGTATGACTAAGGGAATGTATAATGGGGGCTTTTGGAAATTACTTCGTAAGCAAGTTTTTGACCGTTTAGATAAAATTGATGTTTGGTTTGAATCACCGGCTGAACATTTGATTCAAGATCCTGAAACTAATGGAATTATTGGCGTAGTAATTAATCGCAATAATAGAAAGGTAAATGTTGCAGCTAAAAGAGGAGTAGTTTTAAGCCTTGGAGGATTTGAAAATAATCAAGACATGGTTCAAGATTTTCTAGGCCAAGGATCCCTAGCTCCAATTGGTACTTTGTATAATCAGGGAAAGGGAATTGATTTAGCAATTGAAGCTGGTGCGCGTTTATGGCACATGTCTAATTATGATTCACATGGTTTATCTCTTAGACAGAATAAAGCGCGTGAAAAATTTGCCTATATGATTAACTGGAAGAGTTTATTCAATGGTTCAATTTTTGTTGCTGGCGATGATGGAACAAGATATTTTAGAGAAGATGAAGAAGATCGTCATGGCTACAAGTACAACCACGGTAATTGGGTGATGATTCCGAATCAAAATCATCCGCACATTGTGATGGATCAAGCTCAATATGATCAACTTGATCATGATCAATCAGCTAAAGCCGATCAGATTAAGGAATTAATTTCATATGCAATTAAAGCTGATTCGATTGAAGAATTAGCCTCAAAAATTGATGCTCCATATTTAAAACAAGCAGTTGAAGATTTTAACTTTTTAACTGATATAAAAAAGCGCGACATGTTTTTGAATAGAAAAATCGAAACGATGAGATCATTTAAAGACGGTCCTTATTATGCCATTCCTGTTCGTCATAACATCTTACATACACATGGCGGTGCACAGAGAAATTCTGAGTGTGAAGTAATTGGTTTGGATGGAGAAGTAATTCCCAATTTATACGAAGCTGGAGAATTGGGGGACATCTTTGCTACTAAATATTTAGGCGCAAATTCAATTGCTGATTTATTAATCTCTGGAAAAATTGCTGGAACTAATGCGGCAAAAATAAAAAACAATGTTAATCTTCCCGATACAGTTACTGGCGCTAGTCATGTTTCAGAAGATTTAAAGAGTGATGCTCATCAAAATAAGATTCATTTTGAAGTAGGTAGAAATCAAGGTATTGGTTCAAGCGATAATGGAATTAACGACTTGCCAATTGTTGTCCGGGTTACCTTAGATGAAAATCAAAATTTAAAGAAGATTGAAACACTTCAAGAAAAAGAATCAGGTGATTTAGGCGGTCAAGCTATTCCTAAGTTAACTAAGGAGATGTTAGATCATAACTCTTCTGCTGTAGATTCAGTGTCAGGCGCAAGTACAACTAGTAGAGCATTTAAAGAAGCTGTTGAGCAAGCTATAGAAAATGCTCGTAAGAATAAATAGCTTGATTAGAGAGGATAAATACAATGTTAGCAAAAGTAAATTGGAAGGGATTTATTCTTCCAATAATTATTGGATGTTTGTTATGGATTGTAACGCCATTTAGACCAGCTGCAATTACACCAATTGCATGGCATTTGTTTGCACTATTTATTGCGACGATTGTAGCTTGTATTACTAAACCATTGCCAATGGTCGGTTCAACATTGGTAGCAGTGACACTTGGTACTTTACTTCATATTTTTAATATTAAAGAAGTTTCAGCATCTTTTGGAAACACAACCGTTTGGTTAATTGCAATGTGCTTGTTCATGTCAGCGGGTTTTATTAGATCTGGTTTAGGTAAAAGAGTGGCATACATATTTATTAAATCTTTTGGTAAAAGAACAATTGGATTGGCTTATTCACTGTCAACAGTCGAAACCTTAATGGCGATTGCTATTCCAAGTAATATCGCCCGTGTTAACGGAATTATGTATCCTATTATTGACGCTTTATCTAGACAAATGGGCTCAGATCCAAAAGAAGGTACACAAAGGAAGTTAGGTTCATATTTAATTTTTAATGAATATGAAGTAAATATTGTCACCTCAACTATGTTTTTAACCGGTCTTGCTGGTAACATGGTTGCATTAGGAATTGCCAAAACACAAGGAATTACTGTTTCGTGGATGCAATGGTTTTTAGCAGCAATTGTTCCAGGAATTATTTCATTAATTTTGGTACCGTTTATTTTGTACAAAATTTATCCACCGGAGGTTAAAGAAACTCCTAATGCTAATGCATGGGCTAGTAAAAAGCTAGAAGAAATGGGTAAAATGACGCCTGCTGAAAAGATTATGGCCTGTGTCTTTGTCTTGGCTTTATTACTCTGGCTATTAGGTTCAACTATTGGAATTGATGCAACTTTAGTAGGATTTATTGCTGTTTCAATTTTACTTATTTCTGGAGTAATTACTGTTAAGGATATGATGGAACAGAAGGGAGCCTGGAGTTTAATTGTATGGCTATCAATAGTAATGTTGATGTCACAAAAATTAATGAAATTAGGATTTTTCCCATGGTTTTCAAAACAACTGGGACTCATGTTACACGGAGTTAACTGGGTGTGGGTATTAGTAATTTTGTTCTTAGTTTACTTTTATATTCACTATATGTTTCCTTCAATTACCACGCAAAGTTCAGCAGTACTAGCTGGTTTCCTTTCAATTGCACTTGGAGCAGGAGTTCCAAAACTAATGGCTGGCTTGATGCTTGGATTTGCAGGTTCGATTTTTTGTTCAACCACTCCTTATTCTGCTGGTCCAGCAGCTCTTCTTTCAACAACTGGGTATGTAAAGTCCTCTGAATGGTGGAAACTATCAGCAATTTTTGGTATCTTTTTGAATATTGTGTGGCTTGGTGGAGGCCTCCTGTGGACTAAAATAATTGGCTTTTGGTAAAAAAGAAAAATATCAGCAATACT
>DBFNNF010000236.1:0-4028 GCA_048407585.1 Lactobacillus johnsonii
CAAATAAAAATAATGCCCGATGTGATTGAATATCAGGATTCAACGAATATCTATAATTTTGCATTACGGCCTTTGGTAGAAGCTTATGATATTGGAGTAGCAGTTCAAGCAATTCAATTGTTGCAACTTGATTTAGATAGAAAAAAGATTGAAGAAGCAATTAATGAAACCCGTATTCCTGGTAGATATGATGTGATTCAAACTAGTCCTGAAATCATTGTCGACGGGGCACATAATTTACAAGCGATGGAGAATCTTTTAAACTTAGTTCGAAAGAAGAAAAAAGGCCAAATTTACGTGTTACTTGGAATGATGAAAGATAAAGATCTGGGTCCAGTCACAAAATTATTTAAGGATGAAAAAGTCACTTTAACACGAATTGATTATCCTAGAGCTGCTAGATTAGAAGATTTTCCAAAAGAGGCACAAAAAGAATTTGAATATAAAGAAAATTTTGAAGAAGCTTATACGAGCTTGAAGAACAAGTTGCACGCAGATGATATGCTATTAGTGACAGGATCTTTTTATTTAGTTGGTGCAGTTTTAAATTACTGCAAAAGAGGTAAAGATGAAAGTTGAAGATATTGCTGATCCTATTGAAGGTATAATTTTTGATATGGATGGATTATTAGTTAATTCCGAAAAGTTGTATTGGGATGCTAATATCGTGGCTGCTAAAGAAGCAAACTTAGATATTCCGGATGATAGTTATCTGAAACTAGTTGGCTCTTCAGTTAAGGAAATGGAAGATTTTTATCATAAACATTTCAAGACTGAAGCTGATCGAGATAAATTTATTAAAAGAACTGATGACTTAGTCTGGAAATGGACTGATGAAGGTAAACTTAAACTTCAACCAGGAGTGCGAGAAGCATTAGCGGTATTTAAAGAAAAAAATATCAAATTATCAATTGCATCGAGTAATTATGAGAATGTAATTGTCCATAATTTAGATGTTTTAAAAATAAAAGATTACTTTGATTTTTATCTAAGTTATAAAGATGTTGAATCTGGAAATATTCAAGCTAAGCCAGCACCAGATATTTATCTATTAGCTGCTAAAAAAATGCAATTACCTAAAGAGAATCTACTAGTATTTGAAGATTCAAGCACAGGTGTTGCAGCAGCAAGTGCTGCGGGTTTAAAATGCGTAATGGTTCCAGATTTAAAGCAACCAACAAATTTAGATAAAGATAAGGCGACATTAATCTGCAAAGATTTTTATGCTTTTCTTGAAAAAATTAAATAGTTTTTTCGTAATAAATATCAAAGGAGTAATTGATATTTATGAAAAAAGAAGAATTATTGCAGACTGATGTTGATTTAATAAAGAAATTAGCTGAATCGTTAGAGAAAAAAGATATTCTTACATTTAATAGTTTATTTAGAAAACTAGATGAGGTAGGAATCAGTAGCTTTAAGGAACTATGGCAATTTGCTGCTAGTCCAAGTTGTAATGACGAGGTAGCAATTTTGCTTCAATTAGTATTGGAACGCGTAAAAGGTGTCAATAATAAAAAAATTGAGAGCTTTTATTCCAGCTCACAAGTAGGATGCTATATCGCGGATAAATTATGTGGCCGTCAGCAAGAAGAGCTATATGGAATTTATCTTGATTCAAAAAATAAGATAATTGCTGAAAAATTGATTTTTCAGGGAACGGTAAATAGAGCAGTTGCCCATCCCCGAGATATCTTTCGATGGGCTGTCATTTATAATAGTACTGCTTTTTTTGTCGCGCATAATCATCCTAGCGGGGATGAACAACCGTCGCAGCATGATTTACGTTTTACTAAGAAGCTAGTAGAAGCAAGTAAATGCATGGGAATTGATTTCTTAGATCATTTTATTGTGACAGATAATACCTATTTGAGCTTTCGAGAGATGGAACTTCTTTAAGTCTTCCTTAAGTATTAGGCAAATTTCCTTAAAGCAAATTTTTACATCAGTGTTTCTATGCTATAATATCTAAGACTAAATAAAGATACGATTTAGGCTAAAATAATTAAAGAGATAAATTTAAGGAGAGATTTTGCGTGTTTGGATTAGGATCTAAAAATATTGGGATTGATTTGGGAACTGCCAACACACTCGTTTATATTGAAGGTAAAGGTATTGTTTTACGTGAACCTTCTGTTGTTGCTAAGAATACTCAAACGGGTGAAGTTATTGCCGTTGGTTCCGAAGCCAAAGAGATGATTGGTAGAACTCCTGGATCAATTGTTGCTATTCGACCAATGAAAGATGGAGTAATCGCAGATTATGATACAACTGCTGCTATGCTTAAGTATTTCATGGAAAAAACTGTTGGTAATTCAAAACCAGCTGCAATGATTTGTGTACCATCAGGTGTAACTGAAGTTGAAAAGAGAGCTGTTATTGATGCAGCTAGAGTTGCTGGTGCACGTGAAGCATACGTAATTGAAGAACCATTTGCTGCAGCTATTGGTGCTGGCCTTCCTGTTATGGATCCAACAGGTTCAATGGTTGTTGATATTGGTGGTGGAACTACTGATGTGGCAACTATCTCATTAGGTGGTATTGTTTCATCTCGTTCTACTAGAATGGCAGGAGATAAGTTTAATAGTTCAATTGCAACTTATATTCATCAAAATTACAACTTATTAATTGGTGAAAGAACTGCTGAAACTATTAAGATTCAAATTGCTTCTGCTTCAGTTGAAAAGGCAAAAGAAATTGAATCAATGAATATTCGTGGACGTGATTTAGTCACAGGATTACCAAAGTCAATTGATATTAATGCAGAAGATGTTGCAAAAGCTATTCAAGAAGTAGTTCAAAATATAATTGTAGCAATTAAAGAAACTTTGGAAGAAACATCTCCAGAAATTGCCGCTGATGTTATTGACCATGGTATCGTATTAACCGGTGGTGGAGCTCTTTTGAAGAACTTACCGGAAGTTATTTCAGATGCTACTAAAGTTCCAGTCTTTATTGCTCAAGATCCACTTGATTGTGTTGCAATTGGTACCGGTGAATCTCTCAAAAATATTGAAGTTATGCGTAAGAGACGTTAATTTAGAGACCGGCGTAAAAGCCGGTCTTTTTCTATTAACTTTTAAATTAGGAAGATAGTAGTAGATGAAAAAATTTCTCAAAAACAAAAAGTTATTGACAATTTTTGTCCTAGTTATTTTAGTTTTAAGTATGTTATCTATTTCTGTTCGCTTACGTAATAGAAGACAATCACCTTTTTTAGTTCAAAAAATTGGTAATGATACGGTTTCCATAGTAACCCGAGTAGTTAATTGGCCAATTAACTTAATTTCTAATGGGGCGGCTAATGTAGAAGATTTGTTTAATACTCAAGCTGAAAACGATCATTTAAAAAAGCAAGTTGATAATCTTGCTCAAACTAAGGCTCGAAATAGTTCACTTGAATCTGAGAACACTCAGTTAAAGCAAGCTTTAAAATTAAAGAAAACATTGACGGACTATACAATTATTAATGGTTCGGTAATTTCTCGTGCTGCAGATACTTGGTCAGATTTATTAATTATTGATCAAGGTTCAAGAGCAGGTGTTAAGAAGAATATGCCTGTTATGGCAGGTGAAGGTGTAATTGGACGGGTTGTTGAGGTAAATAGTACTACTTCAAAGGTCGAACTGATTACTACAACTGATAAATCAACAAATAAATTTGCGGTAGAAGCTGATGCAGCTAATGGCAAAAAAGTTCATGGGGTAATTTCTGTTGTTGGAAATAATCAAATAGCATTTACCCAAGTAGTTGATGGTCAAAAGTTGAAGAAAGGAACCCGAGTTTATACTAGTGGAATGGGTGGTCTATCTCCAAAAGGTCTCTTAATAGGAACAGTTAAGAAGACAACACGGGATACTTTTGGCTTATCAGATGTTGTCGAAATTCAACCGGCAGGTAACCTCAATGATCCATCAGTTGTATCTGTAATTAAAAGAAAGGTTGAAGAGTAATGGCAGAATTACGTCGATGGTATGTTGCCATTGCTTTGTTTGTGGCATTAATTCTAGATGGAGTATTAGCTTAT
>DBFNNF010000237.1:0-1042 GCA_048407585.1 Lactobacillus johnsonii
TTAAATTTATTTTTCAGCCTTTTTAGCTTCAGCTTCGTATTCACGAACAATATTGAAGTTAGAATCTTTAGAATCTACATAACCATAGTGTTGGTAAATATTTTCAAGGATCTTCTTACCCTTCTTGGTCTTAGCAATATCCTTAAAAGCAGTAGCAAGTTTCTTTCTAAATGACTTAGACATGCCGCTTCTAACAGCAACAGTATCGTTTGGAATGTATTTAGTAAAGTAAATTGGAACAACATCTTTCATTACAGCAGGTGCATCTTTAGCAGCCAGAGGACGAGCGTCAGAGAAGACAAAGGCAGCATCGGCATCACCGTTATAAACTGATAAAACAGCTTGATCGTGACCCTTAACTTGAACTAATTTACAATCTTTTGGTACATTTAAACCTTTCTTGTGAAGTTCCGCAATTGGAAGAACGTAACCAGAAGTAGAGGTTGGATCTTGAACGGCAATTGTTTTACCCTTTAGATCTTTCCAAGATTTGATCTTAGAGCCCTTTTTAACTACGATCATTGAACGGTAGCTATCCATTAATTTGTGGTTTTGCTTACCGCTTGGTTCGTCATAGCCATAACGTTGTGCTTGTAGTAAAACATCCGCTACACCACGTTTGTGAGCCAAGACATAAGCATCAGGTGGTAAGAAACCAACATCAACTTTCTTTGATGCCATTGCTTCAACTAAAGCAGAGTTATCAGTTGAAACAGTCACATGAACAGGCATATGTAATTGCTTTTCAAGCAAGCCTTGTAATGGCTTAGCTTTAGCTTCAAGTTTAGAAGCTTGGACACTAGGAACAAACTGAACGTTTAATTCTTTAGGAGTATAGCCATCACTTGCTTTAGAAGCAGATTTATTGTTTGAACATGCAGCAGTTGATGCGGCAAGTAAAATCATAGCAGCGCCGATTAAAAATTTCTTTATCTTCATTTTTTCCTCCAGAACTATTTAATGAAGTTGACGATATAAAGATAGCAAACTATGGGGGTGAATTCAATAGAAAACATGTATATTTTTGTAATATATCAAAAAT
>DBFNNF010000238.1:0-6236 GCA_048407585.1 Lactobacillus johnsonii
TAAAAAGTTATTTATCTCCGTTGCAATTTTCTTCACTTCTTTATAAGGCTTCCCGGTCATATCATAGCATTCAAAAAGTGAAAGACCGAGTAATTCAAAAATATGATTAACCCTTTGGCGTATTTTTCAGGTTTATATTAAAAAGTTTCAAGCAGTTTTATAGCTTTCTTTTCGCCTATTCGAACGTGGTGGAAAGTACGCGAACATAAATTCCCGCGCCCCTATGCGCACGCAGTGCGCTCACGTGCCGAAGGCACATATCGCGCCAGAGGCATATCGCACGCGAATGAAATGTAGCGTATATCGCAAATCCGTGAGGATTTATATCGCTTTAGTTTGTCTGCTTCGTCAGACAAACTAAACTTTCCACGTGGCTGGAGAGGACAGAATGAATGTCATTTGAGTACGTCCGTTCTCGGAAACATATCCACTTCGCTTTTGGCACTATCGGTATACGGGAACATATCCAATCTCTCTCAGGAATGTATACCATACTTTTAAAAGGCAGAATAGCATTTTAACTAATGCTACCCTACCTATAACTAAACATTTACAGTTGCATGTGGCCTATTGTTTTTAGCCGTTAAATATTTTATAACTATTAAATAGCGATACAAATTGTTCGAAACTAATATTGTTTATATCATATATTCTCGCATATTTTAAAGCTTTATTAAATTGATTTTTTGTAAACAGTTTTTTATACTCTTTGTTAACCCATTTCATTACAAAAGTTTCATATTTTTTTCTCTCTTTAAATGCCATTTTTGCTGGCTTTCTTTTTAATACAATTAATGCGCTATCCACTTTAGGTTTTGGATGGAAATAATACCTGGGAATTTTTGCTAATATAGAAATATCTACCTCTGCCATTAACAGCAATGCTAGTGATCTGTTTGTATCTAATAACATTTTAGCAAAACCATATTCTACTATTAAATAACTTATTGTGGCTGAACTTTCAAAAACAATTTTTCGAATTATATTTGTGCTTATGTTGTAAGGTATGCTGCCAAATATTTTATATGGATTGTGGCTAGGAAATGTAAATTTTAGTATATCATCATTTACTATTTGATAGTTAGGATAATTTAAGAGCTTATTACGAGTTACCTCACATAATTTAGAATCAATTTCTATCGCCGTAACAAAATTACATCTCTTTACCAATTCAGCAGTAAAATGACCTTTCCCTGCACCTATTTCAAAGATGTTATCTTTTTCATCTAAACTTATGCAATTCATTATTTTTTCTATGTGATATTTTGAAGTAATAAAATTTTGACTATCTTTTATATTTACTTTGTTCATTATAACCCCTCCTTAATTTATTTCATTAACAAACAGTTTTTATGTTTTCATTTGGATATAGTTTTTTCTTATCTGGTCCTATCATAGGATACACCTCTCTTTCATACTTTTATATATTTTCTATCGTGTTTTATATGATTCATTATTTTGATACCATAGCAAAGCATCCTTTTCTAGTTGCTTTACAAATGCATCCTTACCAGTGCAGTAGCCTTCAATATCCTCCGAGAATCGATAAGCCAGCTCCATCTTTAATTCACCATACTCTAAAGCGATGTCTGGATGTGTACGCAGAAAGTCCCTTACTGCTATATGCCTATTAATATCTTTGTGATTGCTTTGCTCAAAAATATGAATCTGGTGTGTCCTGTTATCGCCGCCTTTGCGGAAATATCTACGTCCTTCAATACCAAACTCACCCATACACTCATAACCAATCGCTACAAATTCTTTGTTATGCTTATCAACCAAACTAATATTTGTCACTACGGGCATTATATCAATGATTGATTTAGCGGCTAACCCTTTGACTGCTGTACTGCCAATATGGTAAACCTCCACCAATATATCCTTCAATATATTCTTTATCTTCTGTGATTCATTTTCATACTCTACTTCCCAAAAGGGGTCGTACGGAACTACTCGTATAAACAATATAAACCCTCCAATCTCATTCTCAACGAATAATATTTTTAGAAAAAAGTCTTTATACTTTTTAACAATGGAGCCGCCAGCCAGAACAGACTATACTGATCAGCGACTACCTTAAATTTAATGTTTCAGATTTATTTTCTTATCTCTAATTTCATAAACTACATCAGCTACATTTTCGAGTAAGCGTTTATCGTGGGTGATAAACACGATAGTTCCGGCATACTCCTTCATTAGTATTTCCAAAGCCTCTAAACTTGGTATGTCAAGGAAGTTACTGGGTTCATCCATTAGTAGGATGTTATATCTACCCATGAGCATTTTAGCTAGCAACAATTTTATAATTTCTCCACCGCTTAAAACAGATAAGCTTTTTCCAATATCGTTCTGTTTGAACCCCATAGATGCTAGCACTGAACGAATTTCTGATATATTGTAATCACAATCCTCCTGCATAAACTCCATGACATTCTGATTACTGTTGTACTTGTAACCATTCTGTGCAAAGTAACCTATTTTTGCCTTAGGTGAAATAGAAATTCCTTCTTCATGGTTTAAGATCATTTGGATTAAAGTTGTTTTTCCGGTTCCATTACCACCAGTTAACGCCACTTTTGCTCCTAGAGGAATTTGAAAAGATGCATTTTCAAACAGTGCCTTATCCCCAAATATTTTATTAATTTCCGTACCGACTATAGGGTATGGATTATGGAGCTCCAATGCTTTACTTTGCCTGAAACGAATTCTGCGAATGTCTTCCGGAGCTTCTACATTTCCTAAGGCTGCAATCCTGTGCTCTAGGGATTTAGCGGCATTATGCATCTTTTTTTCCTTACTTCCTATTGATTTTTGATGAGCTAAACGCCCTCCGCCTTCAGTACTTTTTTTCTTTGAAGCACCTTTCGCCTTCTGTTCTATTTTACGAGCCTGTTTTCGCTTTTCCTCCGCAGCCCTTTCCAATCGGGCACGTTCCGCAATAAATTGTTCGTATTCTGCAGCTTGGCTCTTGCGTTCTTCCTCTTTCTGACGAAGATAATCAGAATAGTTTCCCCAATACTCAGTGATTTTGCCATCTTTCAGTTCCCATATTTTATCTACTATTTCATCAAGAAAATAGCGGTCATGGCTAATAACTAACAGTGCACCTGTAAAATATTTTAGCTGTCCAATTAGAAAATCAATTCCTTCACGGTCTAAATGGCTCGTAGGTTCATCCGCTAAAATACCATGAACCTGTGCCGATAAGGCCTGTGCTATTTTAAGCCTTGTTTCTTCACCACCGCTCATGGTCTGTATATCTAATTGCTCAACACCGAGCTTGCCTACAAGTGCAAAATCTTTTTCCACCTGCAAAGTTACTTCGTCCAACTGGGGAATATAGGCAAGTTCACCCAGACGATTCATTTTACATCCTGGGGGAGTTAATTCTCCTAAAAGTACCCTGAGTAAAGTGCTTTTTCCAGCACCATTTGCTCCTACTAAACCAATACGGTCATAATCATATACTTCTAATTCATTTATATCTAAAACATCGCGTCCTTTGAATTCCACACGAATATCTTTTGCTTTTAATATCAATTCCATAACATTTCCTCCTGTCTATAATCGCATGTTTTCTTTTGCTTGTACGCAGGGAAAACCCTGCGATTTTAGCAGGAAGAATTACATGAAAATTAAATACATAAATATGGTCCCTCCTATGAATTTTGTTTTAAATCTAATTTTCTAACCTCAGTTATCATGGGGCAAGCTATGGCAATGCCAATAATTAAAACACCTGATAGTAAAAACCAATGATTTACACCGATTCTATCAGCAAAGAACCCAGATAGAATTAACCCAATTGGCATAGCAAGTGACATGATACTTCCGGTCAAAGAAAATACACGTCCTAAATATTCAGGCTTAATTTTCTCCTGAAAAAGAGCTGTTTGCACACCGCTGTAAAACGGAACCGAAAGCCCCATTATTGCACAGCAGACTACAAATATGAAAAATCCACTTTGGGGAAGTAATCCTGAAATGGTTAAGCTTATCCCCATCATAAAAATGGATGCCGTTATTAATAAGATTCGCTTTTGGTAATTCCCAAATAACCCTAATAATAGACCCCCTATCAACATACCAGAGGCATAAGCAATCTCCGTAATAGAAATATGCATCGGTGTACCATTAAAACATTCCATAGTGATTAAAGGATATAAAGCATTTATGGGCATATAAACAAACATATATAATGTTCCAACGAGTAATAAAGCAAATAATCCTTTATTTTGCCGTAGTACAGCCATTCCTTCTTTCATTTCTCTTATGAAATTTGGTTCCAAACTTTGCACTCGATCACCCAGCTTAGGTATACGTACAATTGCTACCGTAATAGATGCAATCACAGCACCCAATACGTCGATGGCAATAATAGCATTTAAATCCCAAACGGAGTATAAGAGTGCTGCAACTGCCGGACTAACAATATAGCTTATAGACTGCAAAGACTGACTATAGCCTGCGCATTTCGTTAGCTGCTCTTCTGGTACTAAAAGTGGTGTAACCGAATTGAGTGCTGGGGTATGAAAAGCTGTTCCAATGCTACGGATAAACAATACTATCATAACCATCCAGACAGGTAGCTCCATATAGAATGCAACAATAGCTAGCACGGCCCCAGCTGCTGCGATAATTAAATCAGCACCAATCATTATCTTCTTCCTATCATGACGATCCACTAATACACCAATGGCTGGTCCAAAGACCGCATAGGGTAAAAAACCTACAAGTGAAGCCATAGACAAGACCATCGCAGATCCTGTTTTTTCTGTAAGGTAAAAAATAATCGCCATTTGCAGGATGGCACTAGTGATTAATGATACTGCCTGCCCTGCCCATATTGTATAAAACTTAAGTTTCCAATTGTTGTATTTTTCCATTTATATTATCTCCCTTAATTCCGCAACACTTTGATTTAACTTTATTTATAAGTTCCTGAGCAACAAAAAGTTGCTCATGATTTTGCCATATCGGATTTTTCACCTATCTTAGTGTTGCAAAAAATATGTATCAAACCCGACAGACCTGGTAAAGGTAGCAATAAAATCTGAGAAACTCTCTCCTTTTGGAGGATTTTTTCAATAATGGAGCAATTTGACTCCATGCTTTCACCTATTATCGACCAAGCACTTGATCAGAGATGCCGCAGTATCATCGGATACCAGTACAGCGAAATTATTCGTTCTCTGATGAGCTTATACTTCTGTGGCGGTTCATGCGTGGAGGATGTAACATCGCATCTGATGCGTCATCTCTCATATCATCCGACCTTGCGCACATGCAGCTCTGATACCATCCTCAGAGCCATCAAGGAACTGACACAGGAAAACATCTCCTATACTTCCGACCAAGGCAAGACCTATGATTTCAATACTGCAGACAAACTCAACACATTGCTTATAAACGCTTTGGTTTCTACAGGCGAGTTGAAGGAAATTGAGGAATACGATGTTGACTTTGACCATCAGTTCCTTGAAACGGAGAAGTATGATGCAAAACCGACCTACAAAAAGTTCCTCGGCTACAGGCCTGGCGTATATGTTATCGGTGACAAGATAGTCTATATCGAGAACAGCGATGGTAACACGAATGTGCGTTTTCATCAGGCAGACACCCATAAGAGATTCTTCGCTCTTCTGGAATCCCAGAACATCCGTGTAAATCGCTTCAGGGCAGACTGCGGTTCCTGCTCGAAGGAAATCGTCAGTGAGATAGAGAAGCATTGCAAACATTTCTACATCCGTGCCAACCGATGCAGTTCGCTCTACAATGACATCTTTGCTCTGAGAGGATGGAAGACGGAGGAGATTAACGGCATCCAGTTCGAACTCAATTCCATTCTCGTTGAGAAATGGGAAGGCAAGTGCTATCGTCTTGTCATCCAGAGACAAAGACGCAACAGTGGCGACCTTGACCTGTGGGAAGGCGAATACACTTACAGATCCATTCTTACCAACGATTATGACTCATCAACAAGAGACATCGTCGAATTTTACAACAAGCGTGGGGGCAAAGAGCGTATATTCGATGATATGAACAACGGATTCGGCTAGAACAGGCTCCCCAAGTCGTTCATGTCAGAGAACACTGTATTCCTTCTGCTTACGGCATTGATACACAATTTCTATAAGACCATCATTAGCAAGCTTGACACCAAGGCTTTCGGGCTCAAGGAAACGAGTCGCATAAAGGCTTTTGTCTTCAGCTTCATCTCCGTACCTGCCAAGTGG
>DBFNNF010000239.1:0-5081 GCA_048407585.1 Lactobacillus johnsonii
AATACATCAAAACCAGAACAAACGCAAAATAGATTCGGGACCATTTTATTTTTTTCATAGTTTGATCTCCTTTTTATGATGATGATCTGATGAAGTAAAGAGCATAACAATCACCATTAACACAATTAATACCACACCAATTGTTGAACCCATTGACCAATTCATAGTAGTCATAAAATATTCTTCAATTGCAGTACCAAGAGTAATTACTCGATTTCCTCCAATTAGCCTTGTTAGCATAAATAAAGAAAGTGAAGGTATAAAGACTGCTTGAATTCCTGACTCAACTCCAGATTTTGAAAGTGGCCATAAAACCTTAATAAATGTTTGCCATTTACTTGCTCCTAAATCATAAGCTGCTTGAATTACAGCTGGATTAATGTCACAAATTGCATTATAAATTGGCAAAATCATAAATGGAATCTCGATATAAGCCGCAACAAAAATAAAGGCAAAATCAGTAAACAAAATATTCGCCGGTGCTATTCCAAATAGCCGTAAAAAATTATTTAACAATCCATGCTTACTAAAAATGCCAATAAATGCGTAAGCTTTCAAAAGCAAATTAATCCAAGTAGGCAAAATAATCAATAACAGCCAAAATTGTTGGTTTTTCATTTGGCTTAAAATATAGGCAATTGGATAAGAAATTAGCAGCGTAATTAAGGTAATTAAGAATGCATACCAAAATGAGTTTAGAGTCATCCTTAAAAAAGTACCATTAACAAAAAATTGCTGAAAATTCTTTAATGTAAAGCCATCATCACCCTTAAATGCATTAATTGTGATCAAAATAATTGGGGCGATAACAAATAAGCTAAGCCACAGAACATAAGGAATGAGAAAAAATAATTTACTTTTTTTCATATCTTACTCCTCTCCTTCATATGCCTCTAAACGCTTATCAAATTCAGCTTCACTTTCGCCAAAACGCATAACATGAATATCTTCAGGATCAAAATATACTCCTACTTCCTTGCCAATTTTAGTTGGATTAGTTGAGTGAATTAACCATTCATTTTCATCACTATCAATGGCCTTAATTTCAAAATGATCGCCTAAAAAGAGCTGACTTTCAACCACAACTCTTAGTTTTCCATGTTCAATATCAGTGATATCTAAATCTTCCGGTCTTAAAACGACCTCTACCTTTTCACCAGGTTTAATACCTGCATCAGCACATTCAAAACGATGATTTCCAAATTCTACTTCATAATCCTTAATCATCCGTCCACTTAAAATATTAGAATCGCCAATAAAGCGAGCAACAAAGTCATTAACTGGTTCATCATAAATATCAACCGGACTACCACTTTGTTGAATTTTCCCTTCATTTAAAACAAAAATTTCATCACTCATTGCCAAAGCTTCCTCTTGATCATGAGTAACAAAAATAAAAGTAATCCCCAGCTTTTTTTGTATTTCACGCAATTCAAATTGCATATCTTTTCTTAAACGTTTGTCTAAGGCAGATAAAGATTCATCTAAAAGTAGGACTTTTGGTTGATTAACAATTGCTCTGGCAATTGCAACTCGTTGCTGCTGTCCACCACTTAATTCAGAAATTTCTCGGTTTGCAAAGCCATCCAATTGAACCATGTGTAAAGCTTCTTTAACAGCTAGTTTTATTTCTTGCTTATCTTTCTTCTTAATCTGTAAACCAAATGCTACATTTTCAAAAACATTCATATGAGGAAATAAAGCATAATTTTGAAAAACAGTATTAATTTTTCTTTTAGCAGCATCTAAATTCGTAATATCTTGTCCATCAAAAAAAACTTGTCCACTCGTTGGTTCGCTAAATCCAGCAATTATTCTTAAAATAGTAGTTTTCCCAGAACCTGATGGTCCTAATAAAGAATAAAATTTTCCTGATTCAATAGTTAAATTAATATCCTTTAGTGCTACAAAACCATCATCATATTCCTTGCGAACATGCTTTAATTTAATAATATCGCTCAATTTTTTCTCACCATCTATCTCATAAAAAAAGCCACAAGCCGTTACTTGTAGCTTTGTACTAGTATCTAATCTTTTTCTTTTCCAATAATTCTTACTTCAGTTTGTAAATCAATACCAAAGTCTTTTTTTATTGTTTTTTGAATTAAATGAATTAAATCTAAATAATCAGTAGCTGTAGCACCGCCAACATTAACAATAAAGCCAGCATGCTTCATTGAATCTTCTGCTCCACCGATTCTTTTACCTTGCAGACCTGCTTTAATAATCATTGGTCCTACAAAATGTCCTGCTGGACGTTTAAAAACACTTCCACAAGAAGGATATTCTAGTGGTTGTTTTGCTCTGCGTAAACCATTAAAATATTCCATCTTTGCTTTGATAGCCCACTTATCTCCTGGCTCAAGACCAAAAGTAGCACTCACAACAATATCTCCAGTTTCTTGAACCAAGGAGTGGCGATAGCCAAATTCCATTTCATCATGTGTGTAAGTCTTAAATTCACCGGCACGAGTTAAGACACGAACAGACTTAATGACGAATTCTGTTTCACCGCCATAAGCGCCCGCATTCATAAAGACTGCTCCTCCTACACTACCAGGAATACCAGCCGCAAATTCTAGTCCACTTAGACCAGCTTCACATGCTGCTTCAGATGTATCAATAATTCTTGCCCCAGCATCAGCGGTGACAGTTGCCTCATCTTTATTTGCAACAATTGTGTCCATTTTTGTCAAAATCAAAACTAAACCAGAAATACCACCATCTCTAATGATCAAGTTAGAAGCATTTCCAATAACAGTTAAGGGAATATTATTTTCTTTAACCGTATCTACTAATAGTTCGAGCTCATTTAAATTTTTAGGAAAAGCAAGATACTGCGCAGGTCCTCCCGTCTTAGTAAAAGTAAAACGGCTCAATGGAATATTTTCTTGAATGTCAATCCCCTGTTTTTTTAAATCCATCAGTTGCATTTTTATCTCTCTTTTCCTTAAATAATCATCTCTTTAATCATACCGCATTAAATGGATAGTTTTCTACCTTAAGTGTTATACTAAAAAGAAAAATAATGTTTTATTTAGAGGATAAAAATGAACTTTACTGCAATGGATTTTGAAACGGCAAATAGTCATCCTGAAAGTGCCTGTTCTCTTGCTTTAGTTATGGTTAGAAATAATGAAATTGTCGATCGTTTCTATACGGTTATCAATCCGCAAATGCCTTTTGATGGACGAAATATAAGAATTCATGGTATTACAGCTGAAGATGTAAAAAATGCACCAACAATGGCTGAAGTTTGGCCAAAAATTAAAAAATTATATCAACCAGGAATGTTAGTAGCTGCCCATAACGCTCGCTTTGATTGTCGTGTAATGGAGAAATCGCTGGCTCGCTATAATATTCCGGCACCTCATTACTTTGCAATTGATACTTTAGCAACTAGCAAGGCCTTTGAACCCTATCTTCCTAACCACAAGCTAGATACAGTGTCAGAAGCTTTAAATATCAACTTATGGCATCACCACAATGCTTTAAGTGATAGTGAAGCTTGTGCAGGCATCTTAATTGAAGAAAATAAACGTGTTGGAGATGATCCAATCAAAAAAATGGTTAAGCCCATCTAAGCTTAACCATTTTTTATTATTCAAAATATTTTTTTATTTCTGACAACCAAAGCTTGTTTCTATCTCCGACAGCTTTAAACTCAACTATTCGCTTGGTAGAATCCCATGAATCATCTACACGCTTAATTGATAGTTCAAGATAATCGTTAGGTAGGTCTTCAATAATAAATTGTGGCCATTCAATTACAACCAACCCATCCTCAGCTAGATATCCGGGCATATCAATACTTGATAAGTCTCCATCTTCTAGCCGGTACATATCCATGTGGAAAAGCAGTCTCTTACCTTCCCGATATTCTCTAACAATTGTAAAAGTGGGACTTTTAACAGGACGTTTAATTCCCAAAGCTCTTGCAATTCCTTTAGTTAAAGTGGTTTTCCCAGCACCCAAATCACCGGATAAGAGCAATAAATCATGGCCCTTACTACTTTCACCAATTGCCTTACCTAACTTTTGCATCTGTTCATCAGAATTTATTTCTAATGAGTAGTTCATTTTATTTCTCCATATTAGCTTGTGCAGCTGTTAAAATAGCTAATAAATATACATCTTCCGTCTTGCATCCACGTGATAAATCGTTAATTGGAGCAGCAAGACCTTGCAATACAGGACCAATTGCGCTGAATCCACCTAAACGTTCTGCCACTTTATAAGAAATATTACCAGATTGTAGTTCTGGGAAAATAAACACATTTGCATGTCCGGCAACTGCAGAACCTGGGGCTTTTGCTTCTCCAACACGAGGAACAATTGCAGCATCAAATTGTAATTCTCCATCACAAATTAATTCTGGATATTTTTGGTGTACTAACTCAGTCCCTTCTTGCACCTTAGTTACCATTGGGCCCTTTGCTGATCCCTTAGTTGAAAAGCTAAGCATTGCAATTTTAGGCTCAAGACCAATCATTTCAGCGGTTTTACTTGATTGATAAGCAATTTCAGCTAGAGTTTCACTATCTGGATCAATATTAATAGCACAATCAGCAAAAATATACTTTTCATCTCCGCGTTCCATGATCATAGCTCCTGAAACCCGACTCATACCTTTTTTAGTCTTAATAATTTGAAGAGCTGGACGCACAGTATTAGCAGTAGAATGAGTAGCCCCTGAAACCATCCCATCAGCTTTTCCTTCATATACTAACATTGTGCCAAAGTAAGAAACATCTTGTAAAATTTCCTTTGCTTCAGCTAAAGTATTCTTTCCCTTTCTTAACTCAACAAAGTCTTGACACATTTTTTCAAAATCAGGGTAAACTGCCGGATTAATAATTTCAATTGAGCCTAGATCAACATTCAAGCTTTGAGCAGTCTTTACTACCTCATCAGGCTTTCCCAGTAAAAGTGGTTTAACAATACCTTCTTTTTCGAGGCGAACAGCAGCTTTTATTATTCTGTCATCGTTTCCTTCCGGAAAAACAATTACTTTCTTTGATTCTTCTGCCTTTTTCTTAAGTGAGTCAAATACTTTCATAACAAATTAAGCCTTTCTTTTT
>DBFNNF010000240.1:0-1722 GCA_048407585.1 Lactobacillus johnsonii
TTAACCTATGATAATTATCTAGATTTAGAGACAATTTCCCTAAAATTAGGTTTACACTTTCATGCATCAGCACCAGATAGAATCTATACTGCAGATCGAGATATTGGCGACTATACTTTGTATGAGGCTAACTTAGTTAATCTAGGTATTTCGTACCGTACACCCGCTGAAATGAAAGATATTCCAATTATTAAGTGTATGTATGTAGATCGGCAAGATTTGTTAGATCAAAAAATTGCTGATCATAGACCTTTTGCCCATCTAGATGATGAAATTACTTTTACTAAAACAGCACCGTTTTATTATGAAGCCAATCCTAAAGGTGTTTCTAAAGGAAATGCTTTAAAATTTCTTTGTCACAAATTGAATTTAAGTAGCGAGAATTTGATGGCTATTGGAGATGAAGAAAATGATCTAAGCATGATTAAATTCGCAGGTGTTGGAGTAGCAATGGGTAATGCGGTACCAGCCGTGAAAGAAGCAGCTCAAAGAGTAACAGGTGATTGTGACCACGATGGTGTAGCAGAGGCAATTGAAAAAATTTTATAAGTAAAATAATAGAGTCTGAAACAATCTAATTCTTTAGAAAAAAAGAACGATGAATCCTATAACAATTCATCGTTCTTTTTATGTAAAAATTCTATTTTGAAAGACTATCTGATGAAACGTATTGAGAAAGAACGTTCTTTAAGTCTTTATCCTTGATAGAAACATCAGCACGCTTAAGAACAGTAGCAATTACGCTTCTCATAACATTTTGATCTTCAGACATTGATTGATAGATTTGGTTATCAATTTGTTTCTTGTGTTCCTTGAAAGTACCTTTAGCAGGGTGCTTAATCATTTTAATTACGTGGTAGCCGTATTGAGTCTTAACTGGAGTAGTAGTGATTTCACCAGTCTTAAGTTTAAATGCGGCAGTCTTGAAACTAGAATCTAAAGTAGAATCAGTTGAGTCAAATGCAGGTAGTTTACCAGCATCGTTCTTAGTAGCAGTATCAGTAGAATACTTCTTAGCTAGTTTCTTGAAGTCACCGCCATCTTGTAATTGTTTGATGACATCTTCAGCTGTACTCTTCTTTGAAACAAGAATGTGTTGTACAGTAACTTCTGGTTGATAATTCTTCCAAGCTTTCTTTTCTTGAGCTGGAGTAATCTTCTTGATGTGCTTCAAAGCAGCCTCAGTTAAAAGATTAGTCTTTAAGTTATCTTTAAAAGTAGAAGCGGTCATTCCATTTTGTTCAAGAACTGAGTCAAATTGACTCCCATATTGCTTCTTGTACTTATTGTATTCTTTATCAACTTGCTTTTGAGTAACGTCTTTGCCGTATTGACTTTCTAGGGCATCAGAAACAATCATGCTGGCAAGAGTTGATTGACCGGCTTGAGATTCTTTCATCTTGTCGTAATATTGTGATTCGGTAATTTTACCGCCCTTATAAGTAACGACAGCTTTACCGCCAGAACAAGCAGTAGCACTTAAGGCAATTCCTGCAAAAGCTAAAACAGTAGCTGCTTTTTTCCATGTTTTATTCATAAATTAATTTGCACATCCTTTGCTTAATTACAAGTTCAAATATAACATAAAAACTCCCATTATCCCAATGGACAATAGGAGTTTTCTTGATATTTATAAAAAAGACTAACAAATCTTAAAATTAAAGTTCATTTTTAATTCCATCAGCTGTGTCTTTTGCTTCTTTAGTTAAATTAGTAATATTT
>DBFNNF010000241.1:0-3325 GCA_048407585.1 Lactobacillus johnsonii
AATGTTAATCGACTATTGACCGTTTTTTCTCGTTTAGCTATAATTTAACTATATTGTTGTGGCTCATATTTGTGTGCCAAGAAATGGAAGGAGGGATCTCACATGGCTAAGACAATCGTTCACGAAAACGAGTCTATTGATGATGCTCTTCGTCGTTTCAAACGTTCCGTTTCTAGAAGTGGTACCTTGCAAGAATACCGCAAGCGTGAATTCTACGAAAAACCAAGCGTTAAGAGAAAGTTAAAATCCGAAGCTGCTCGTAAGCGTAGACATTATTAATATAGAAAAAGCTCCTGGTAGAAAATTCTTCTATCAAGAGCTTTTTTTATATAAAAAGTTTAAAATAGACTGTGTAAGTTTTGATTAAAGAGGAGAATTAAATAAAATGTCACTAAATGATACTTTAATGCAAGATATGAAAACAGCTATGAAAGCCAAAGATAAGGAAGCTTTAACTACAATTCGCTCGCTCAAGGCTTCAGTAATGAATTATAAAATTAAAGTGGGCCATGATCTAACTAGTGATGATGAATTAACAGTTTTGTCCAGCGCTCTTAAACAACGCAAAGAATCTTTAGAAGAATTTACTAAGGCTGGCAGAGATGATTTAATTAATCAAACAAAGAATGAAATGAAATTAATTGAAAAATACATGCCAAAGCAAATGTCTAAGGAAGAACTTGAAGAAACTGTTGAAGAAACAATTAAAGAAGTTGGAGCAAGTTCTAAAAAAGACTTTGGTAAAGTTATGCAAGCTTTAATGCCAAAAATTAAGGGTAAGGCTGATGGTAAAGCAGCTTCTTCAATTGTTGGTAAAAAGCTTAATTAATAGCTTTTATTAAACGGAGGATTTTAAGTGGGACAAACTATAGAAGCAACATTTACACCAACTAAACCAGAAACAATCATGAATTTAGTTGGAATTAACGATGCAAATTTGCGTTTAATTGAAGAATCTTATGATGTGCAGGTAACTGATACTGGTAGTGAAATCGAAGTAACCGGAGAAGAAAGCATTGTTAAGAAAATTATGCAAATTTTTACTGCTTTGGATAAGGTTGTTACCCGTGGAGTTACTATTACTGCAACTGATGTTGTTAGCGCAATTAAGATGGCAGATAAGGGAACCTTAGAATTTTTTGGAGAATTATATAATAAAATTCTAATTAGGGATGCTAAAGGTCGTCCAGTTCGCGTTAAGAATATGGGGCAAAAACGCTATATTGAGGCTATTCAAAAATATGATGTCGTTTTTGGAATTGGGCCAGCTGGTACAGGAAAGACTTTTCTAGCCGTAGTTATGGCGATTGCAGCCTTTAAAAAAGGAGAAGTGTCCCGGATTATTTTGACTAGACCAGCGGTAGAAGCAGGAGAATCATTAGGATTTCTTCCAGGTGATTTAAAAGAAAAAGTTGATCCATATTTAAGACCAATCTATGATTCTTTATATGCTATTTTAGGTGTAGAGCCAACCAACCGTTTAATGGAACGTGGAGTTATTGAAGTAGCTCCGCTAGCATATATGCGTGGTAGAACTTTGGATGATGCTTTTGTAATTCTAGATGAAGCACAAAATACAACACAGGCACAAATGAAGATGTTTTTAACAAGATTAGGATTTAATTCTAAAATGGTTGTCAATGGGGACCAGACTCAAATTGACTTACCAGGAAAAGCAAAGAGTGGATTATTACAAGCTGAACATATTTTACAGAATATTGAGCAAGTAAAATTCATTAACTTTACTTTTAATGATGTTGTTCGTCATCCCGTTGTGGCCAAAATTGTTAGAGCATATGAAGAAGAGGGACACTAAGAGTTGAATAATTTAGATATTTCTTTTAATGATGAAGTTAATTTCTTAAAAGATAGCGATAAAGATTGGATTCCATGGATTAGCAACTTATTATTATCAGCAAAAAAAGAAATTCAGAAAGAGAATGCTCAAGAAATGAGTATTAACTTTGTTTCTTCCGAAAAAATCCATGAAATTAATAAAAAATACCGCGGTAAAGATCGTCCCACTGATGTAATTTCTTTTGCAATTGAAGATGGATTAGATGAAGACTTTATGAGTGCTTTTAGTGATGATCCTGATTTTGTAGAAGATATTGGGGATTTATTTCTTTGCCCTGAAGTCATCAAAAGACATAGTGTAGAGTATGAAACTGGATTTAATCGGGAGTTTGGATATACACTAGTGCATGGATACCTTCACTTAAATGGTTATGATCATATCGAAGATGATGAAGCCAAGGTGATGTTTGGTATCCAAGGTAAAGTTTTACGTGAATATGGACTTCCGCTGCATCCTGATCAAGAAAATCACGGAAAGCAAATTCACTAAAACTTAATTAAAAAGGATGTAACAATGATGGATGAAAAAAAAGACTTTAAATCAGGTTTTGTAGCTTTAATTGGTAGACCTAATGTTGGTAAATCAACTCTCTTGAATTATTTAGTAGGTCAAAAAGTGGCAATTATGTCACCACAACCACAAACCACTAGAAATAAAATTTCAGGTATTTATACTGATGATCAGGAGCAAATAGTTTTTATTGATACTCCTGGGATTCATAAGCCAAAAAATAAATTAGATGACTTTATGGATAAGTCAAGTTACTCTGCTTTAGATGAAGTAGATGTGGTTTTATTTATGGTTGAACCTGAACCAGCAGGTAAGGGAGACCAATATATTGCTGAACTTCTTAAGAAAATTAAAAAGCCTGTATTTTTAGTGATAAATAAGATTGATAAAGTCCACCCAGATGAGTTATTATCTATTATAGATTCATATAAGAATCTAGGCGATTTTGCTGAAATTGTTCCAATTTCTGCTTCACAAGGAAATAATGTTTCCGAGTTGATTAAAACAATTGCTAAATATTTGCCAGAAGGTCCGCAATTTTATGATGCAGACCAATTGACTGACCGTCCAGAATATTTTATTGTAGCTGAATTAATTCGCGAGCAGGTTTTGAAGCTCACTCATGAAGAAGTTCCGCATGCTACGGCCGTGGTAGTTGACCGAATGCGGGATCATGAAGGTGGCAAGCTTCAAGTTGAGGCTACAATTTATGTTGAGCGTCCCGGTCAAAAGGGCATTATTATCGGCAAGAAAGGTCAAATGTTGAAGCAGATTGGAATTGCTGCACGTCAGGAAATTGAAGCTTTATTAGGTGAAAAGGTTAATTTACGCCTATGGGTTAAGGTTCAAAAGAATTGGCGTTCTGATCCTGCCTTTCTTAAATCTATTGGCTACAACGCTAAGGAATTAAGATAGATGGCACGTGAACTTTGTGAAGTTCAAGGATTAATTTTTAAA
>DBFNNF010000242.1:0-10442 GCA_048407585.1 Lactobacillus johnsonii
AAAAATAAAAATAAATCGTATTTTACCTCTTGCATTTTTTAGATGTCCCCTTGGAATCTATTTTACCAACATACAAGATAGAGAAAGTCGAACAATAAAAAAACACTACATCTTGTGCAGTGTTTTTCAAAAAATTACAAATTGTCGCCACGTTCAAATTGAAATTTAGAAGAATTTAGGGCTTGTCTCGTCAAATCACTTATCAATTTCTTAGTTTCATTAGTAATATAAGCAGCAGTTTCCGCATTAGCAGCAGTTAAGTATTTAGTTTGTTCTTTTCCAGATAATTCTCCAGCTTTCTCATCAGTTGCTGAAATGCGGCTAACAGCGTAACTTTGGCATTCATCTCTAAAGTTCTCAACTTGGTAAATAAACTGATGATATCTTGGCTCTACCAAAACTTGCAAACTCTTATACAACCAATATGCACTAGATTCTGGAGTAACCATATGAGTAGCCGTTTGATAATTTAATGGTGTGTCATCAATATTTGTATAGAAAGGTACATAAGGACTATAAGCATAAAAACCAAAGTTAACCCATTGAATACCTGCTATTTTTTTAGGAACATCATTTCTAATTTGAAGAATACAACTAGATTGATTTCTGTCCAAAGCAATTGATCTAAACATTTTTTGCTTCTTCTCATCCCCTGAAGCAAAAGATCCCATTGGGTCATATTCAGTACCGTTATAGTGACTAGACAAGAAAAATTCTACATCCTCAACGCCAATTTTCTTTTCTGGCTTTCTAATAAATGGCATTTCTTGACTTAACGGATCTTGCTCAATACTTGGATTAAACAGCTTTTGTCCATACCAAGTTCTTGGGGTGTTATAGTAACTATCTGCTTCTGCTTTAGTACCAAAAATATCTCTAAAACTCCACTTACCATCAGTACTTGGATTTAGGTGATTCTTTTCTACAAAATCCCGAATAGTTGATGCATACATAAAATTATCATGATCATCAAAATCGATATCTTGAATCACCATGATATTAGGACAAATTGCATAGGAATCCTCAGGAATTCTTTGTGCTACCCATTGATGCCCAGCGCCAGTTTCAAAATACCAAACTTCATCGTGGTCAGAAAAAGCGATACCGTTACTTTCACCAGTACCATATCTTTCAATTAATTTACCTAAACGCTCTACCCCTTCACGAGCAGTCTTAACAAATGGTAAGACAAGGTAAACCATCGAATCTTCATCTATTCCATTCTCTACTAATGGATCATGACCTAAGCAGCGCGCATTTGTGGCCTCTGTTTCAGTAGCCGACATAGCAACGTTATATTCATTAATTCCCTGTTCATCCCAGCGGCCTTCTGATTCATCAGCTGTTGGGGTTGCGGTCCACTTGCAACCATGTCCCTTTAAATGAAGCTTTAAACCATTATATTTTGAAACGTATTCTTCATCGTAGTCTTTTGCTTCATGGACAACAAAAAGCTTTTCATTAATACCACCATAACCGTCTTCGTCACGGGCAATAATAGTTGAGCCATCAATTGTAGCTTTTTTTCCGACAATCATTGCCGTACAGTTATCCTTGCTTTTGTTCATTGTTTTCTCCTAAATTAAATATAAAAATTAACTATTGATTAACTACCATATTACGATCTATTTTAGCCCTACCATTATTATAATCAAATACATAATCAGGCTGCACGTTATAGATATAAACGTTGAAATCTAAATTATTATTTAAACTTATAGCCTGCAAATTAATACCACGTGCCATTAATTCATTTCCCCTAAAAATTGGCGTTGCCTGAAAAATAACCTTATTTCCTTGTTTTAAGGCATTACGTACTTTTCCTTCAAAAATAGTCTGAATTTTCTGGTTAGAAAAAGCTGTTTGTGTAAATAGGTTTTTGGGATTATTTTGATCGCCTGATTGATTATTAGGATTATAATTTCCATCTTGATCAATTCCTGCAGAAACTGAATAAGCAATTAAGTGTCCACGATTATAAATTTGAGTCCCATTCTCACGATTAGAATGCCATGCAGTTGGATTAATGAACTGTCTTACACGTAAAGAATCATTTGCCACATTTCTGGGCTCTAAGAAGGCAGTATTTGAATGAGAAGTTCGATTCAAATTATCTAAATTAGAATAGATTACTTTATTAACCTTCCAGGCATTCTTAATCAAAGTCGACTTATTATTATTTACATAGACATATGCCTTGTCCCCACTCTTAAAGTCTAAATTAGCTAATTTTTGATAGTCAGCACTGGACAATCCGCCATAGTTGGTATCCGCTGTTGTAGCATTCTTTACTACTTGCTGGGAATTATCTTGGTTTTGATTTTGATTCGCTACTTGATTAGAAGAATTAAGCTTAAACCAACCACCCCAAATAATAATTACTAGCGCTATAATCCAGTTTACTACTGTATTTGTCTGTTTTTTTCGATATCTTTTTCTCTTTGCCATTTATTCTTTCCCCTAACATTATTTCTTTCAGTATAGATATTTGAACGTACGTTTGCAATGTAATTAATAAGTTTTTGTTTATTCAGACTGCTACAATAAACGTAATAAGTATACTGAAAATAGAAAGAAGATTAAGAATGGAATACTTTAATTTAAATGATGGAAATCGAATTCCTAAAATTGGTTTCGGAACCTATAAATTAAATGGTTCTCGTGGAGTTTTTGCTATTCAAGCTGCATTAAAGAATGGTTATCGTCTACTTGATTCTGCTGTTAATTATGAAAATGAAGGAGCAGTAGGTCGTGCTATTAAAAATAGCAGTCTAAATCGTGATGATATTTTTATAACATCTAAATTACCAGGTCGTCATCACAAATATCAGGAAGCCATAGAACAAATTCAAGAATCGCTTTATGCAGCTAACCTTGATTATTATGATCTCTATCTTATTCATTGGCCAAATCCAAAGGAGAATCACTATCTTGAAGCCTGGCAAGCCATGCTGGATGCTCAAAGATTTGGCTTAATTCGCTCTGTAGGTGTCTCTAACTTTGAGCCAGTACATATTGAACATTTGTACCGTGAAACAGGCGTTATGCCTGCTATTAACCAAGTTGAGCTTCATCCCTACTGGTCCAGCAAGACAATTCGTGAGTATGATGATAACCATAACATCATTACCGAAGCATGGAGTCCGTTGCAGCGTGCAGGTGAAGCTTTTCAAGAAAAAGAAATTATTGACTTAGCTCAAAAATACCATAAGTCACCCGCTCAAATAATTTTACGGTGGGAAACTCAACTTAATGTTGTTCCTATTCCCAAAGCCAGTTCCTATGAACATCAAATTAGCAATTTGGATATTTTTGATTTCAAATTAACGCCTGAAGAAGTCCAAAAACTTATCAATTTAGACAAAATTTCTGCAAGAAGATTTGATCCTAATGAACATGAGGAATTTTAGAAAGTAGGTAGGCTGGATGCAAAATATATTAAATAAGCGAGTCTCAAAAATTGCCTTGTTTTATGACCTCGTTTTTGTCTACATGATATCTAAAACAACCGAGATTCTTCATCATCTAGAGCATGGCTTAGTTTCTCCCACCTCTTTTGCTCTTTTTGCATTGATTGTAATTATTTTTATTAATTCCTGGATGATTCAGACTGTCTTTACTAATAGATATGGGATCGGAAGTTGGGCGGACATCGCCTTTTACTTTATTGATATGATGATTCTACTCTACATGTCCAATTCTTTTGATACTAACAATCTAACTGAGATGAAAATCCTATTTATTTCTGCTGGCTTACTATCTCTTACTCTAGCAAGTCATTATTTAATTAATTACTTTCAGGTTAAAAATCCCGTTGATCAAAATATTTCCCGGGCATTTTTCATGATCTTGATTTTTAGAGCTCTTACCTTAATTATCGGAGGGATTTTAGATAATATTTTTGGCTTTATTTTAGCTGTTATCGGCATCATACTAAGTTGGTTAATGCCACTTCTCACTACAAAATATACTCTTAAGCATCCAATTATTTTTCCCCATTTACTTGAAAGACTGAATCTCTTAGTAATTATTATCTTTGGTGAAACAATTATTGGTATTGCGGATTACTTTCAACCTAAAACTTTTTCCTTCTATTCTATTCTTATCTTTTTAACCGTTGCCTTGCTATTTTTCACTTATGCACTACAATTTGATAAATTAATTAATGAATACCAAGAGGATGTAACGGGTAATATACTAATCTATCTTCACTATTTAATAATCTTTGGAATTAGTTTAATTACCGTAAGTATAAAATTTATCCATGAATCGGATGCTAACTCCTGGTTTGCTGTTTTATGTTTATATTGTGGAATTGGTTTATTCTATTTAGGACTATTATTTTCAACTCATTACAATAAACTGCAATTTAAGTTAAAAAAATCAACTATTTTTCTTTTTATTAGTACAACTTTAATTGGAACTATTTCTTGTCTCATCTGGTCAAGCTTTGAAGTTATTACCATTCTCACTTTTATTATTGTTTCAATTAATATTAGTTGGCTTGTACATGTAAATCTTCCTCATATTAAAAAGGGAATCCTGCTTTAGGATTCCCTTTTTAATGTAAAAAACATTTTAACTACGTGCCCAATTATCAAGAACATTCAAGAAAAATTGCTCCGACCAAATTCTAATATTTTGACCTTGTTTCTTTAATGCTCTTGCCTTATTTAATTCAACGATATCAGTTCTGAAGAAATCATGATCTCCAACTAAAAGGTAGTCTGTATCTTGACCAACTTCATCCCGAATAAAGCCACCCAAATTCTTTACAGCATTAGCTAGTTCATATTCATCTACATCTAAGTCACCAGCAATTACAACATTCTTATGAGCAAAAGGACTACGGAAAGCTTGGCTTTGTTTAACAATCTCAGGCCATTCACTAGTTAAGTCTAGTGTTTTGACCATTTCTTGCGCTCTAAGCATATGTTCCTGTCTAAATAATCTATGAAATTCATCAAAAACCTTTTTTGTATCTAGACAGTCATCTAACCCTCGATGCTCTTGCGTTTCTGCGATATCTAATCGGTGCATGCAATCTAAAAGACGATTGTGTTGTTCTTGTGGGTAAAAACTACGAGCCAAACGATAAACATCAACATAATCATTATTTAACACAGTTAAGTGATACTTTTCAGCTAGGTCATAGACAAAATTCAAATCAAAATTCACATTATATCCAACAATCGGATCACTACCGATAAATTCACGATATTTCTTTATTGCCTCTTGAACCGGTAGTCCCTTTTCTTCAATCGTTGCTTCATCAATTCCATTTAATTTGGTAATAAAGGCAGGCACCTTATTGCTATCAGGAAACTTCACCAATTCTGAAAAAGTTGCAACTACTTCTCCATGGCGAACCTTTAAACCACCCATCTCTGTAATCCGATCACGGTATGGACTAAGACCCGTAGTCTCCACATCAATTAAAGTATAGTTATCAGGAAAACCAGGCTTTTCAATGCCTTTTTGGCGTATTTTTTCTTGAGCTGCTGGAATTCGTAAAACACCTTGAATAACTGAAATACTCATTTTTTACCTTTCATTATTTTGAAATCTTTTCAATTGCTTCAGGAAGAGCCATTTCTAGGCCGACACTTCTTTTTTGGATATCGTCCGGCAATTCATCTTGACTTAAGTCTGCTGCTACATAATGCCAATCTTTGAACTGCTCAACCAGTTTTACCATTGGATCAAGAAGCTGAGGACTAGTTGGATCAACTCCTAGTTCAAGCACTACGACCTTCTTAGTCTGATTTCTTGTTAAAAACCAACGAAATCTCGTATTTGCATCTTCATCTGGAAAGAAGTGAGCATTTAGCGGCATATGAAGTTCCATTGGTGAATTACAATCCTCGCATCTTGGAACCTCACCCTGGCCATTAACGTATCTCTTCACTGTTGACAAATCAGAACGTGTACCGTGATTTAAACCACTAGAGCACTGCATCATTGTCCAGTCACCAAAAACATTAAAGATTTTTTCTTGATCAAAGCCAGCTTTTTCAAAAAAATGGCCAAAAGTACTAGTAGCAATAAAATAATTCTTTCCATTTAACAATTCTTTTAATTGCTTCATCGCCTTACTTGGCTCATATTCAACTGAATACTCATTAATTAGTTGACTCCAGAATTGCCATTTTTCATCCCAAGAATCAAAATCTTTATCTAGTGCATCCGCAATTGTTTTTACATGATATTTTTCACTTATATTTTTATATTCAATCGGAAAGGCCAAATTGTCAAACATATCAAGGCCTTCCATCTGTGCAAACCCATTACCTGCAGTCACAATAACCGCATCGGCATCTGCTAACCATTTTTTTATTTCTTTAAAATCTTTCATGATCATTTCTTCCTTTTTATTTTTCAGAATATCCTACCAGACGTAACTGTCCATTAATATACTCTCCTAAAAAGACATCATCAGGACTATTATAACCAGCTTTAGTTACTTCCTGTTCAAGCCAAGCATTAGATTTATGGATTAAATCCAAAACGTCTTCATTTATCTGCCCATCACTAATAATCGGAAAGCGAATATTATCTTCATCATTTTCAATTATCGTTAATTGGCCATTTTGTTCAAAAATACAATTTTTCACTTTTTCAACTGAATAAATTCCGCGACTTCTAAGTCTAAACATTAATTCGTTGGCAGAAATACCAGCTTTCATACAATTCCCTACCAACACATGACCATTTTTAATTACTTGAACCGGTTTTCCATCAATCAAATTACGAATCCAATTGCTGCGCTCACGACCAAACTTCAAAATAAAAACTACTAAAGTCCAAACGATTAATACCAATAAAAATTGAAGAACGGTAATACTTTGATTATATATTAAACCACCGATAATTCCGCCCAGTACATAATTTTGTAATTGATCCAAAGCTGTTGTTGGAGCTAAATTACTTTTTCCAAAAACATTAATTTGAATAATTAAGGTTAATATCCCTAGAGAAAATTTAATAAATAATTGTGTATAATCCATCTCTTACCTACTTTTGCACATATACATGATGATCAATCACGTGTGCTCGATTTAATGTATAGCTATTATTGTCTTCGTTTAAATTCAATTGATAGTCTTCATTCTTTGAATCAATTCGAACAATCATTCCATCCTGCAAACTCATTGAACTGACCATTACGTCGCTTTCCTTAACGTTTTCATCATCAGCAACTGATTTAATAAAGGGAACGATTTGGGCAGCCTTAGACTTCTGTTCATTATTTTGCATATATTTTTCATATTGCGTGCCGGTAAATAATAATAAAAACAAAAGGGCAATGATTCCTAAATCCCTATATCTGGTATTAAAACGATCACGCAAATATAGAATTGCAAAAATAATCATCGCACTAGCAGCAACAATCATTAAAATATATAAAGCTGTTCGATCTGTATTTTGATGGTTCTGAATATAATTTATCGTATAGAAATTCATTTAAATCTAATACTTTCTCTTTAATGGACTTTCATCACGTTTATCATTTAATAAAACATGCTGCTTCGCAATTTCAATTAATGTTTTAGATAAAAGAGCCATACTTTCAGTTGTTACATATTCATATGGTCCATGAAAATTTGCCCCACCATTAAATAAGTTAGGTGTAGGTATTCCCTTTTCTGAAATAAAATCGCCATCTGTTCCTCCACGAAACGGGATAATTTTTGGCTCCAATCCAAGGGACTTATAGGCATGTAAAACTAAATTTACTACATAGGGATGCTCTTTAATCAAATCTCCTGGACTACGATATTGATCATGCATTTCAAAAGTTACTCGATTTTTCCCATACTTTTTATTCAACTTATCCACTGTACCTGTGATTAACTTTTTCTTTTGCTCAAAACCATCAGTATCAAAATCTCGAATGATTAATTGAATTTTTGCATGATCGACATTGCCGTTATTGGATAAAACCATAAAATAGCCATCAAAATCTTTACTATTTTCAGGGACCTCACTTCCTGGTAAAGCTTGAATAAATTCACTAGCTATCAAGGCTGCATTGACCATAAGCCCGTATGCCTCGCCAGGATGAACTACTGTCCCATGAAAATCAATCGTAGCCGCTGCTGCATTGAAGGTCTCAAATGCAATATCTCCTGGATCACCATTATCTAATGTATAAGCAAATTCAACAGGAAAACGTTCCACGTTAAAACGAGCAGCACCCTTACCAATTTCTTCATCTGGGCCAAAAGCAACCCAAATATCTCCATGTTCAAGATCAGGATTTTCTTTTAAAAATTTGAGCATTCCTAGTAATCCAGCAATTCCCGCCTTATCATCTGCACCAAGTAAAGTAGTTCCATCAGCGGTAATCAATGTTTCACCTAAATGTTTTTTTAAACTAGGAAATTCACTTGTGGATAAGACACGTCCCTCTTTTAAGAAAATATCCTTTCCATCATAGTTCTGATGTACCAGTGGTTTAATATTTTCTGCATTAAAATCAGCCGTATCTACATGTGCTACAAAACCAATTGGAGTTACTTCTTTCTTAGTTGTCTTTTTTAGTTTTCCTACTAAATAGGAATCTTCTTCTGAAAAAGAAATATTTTCTAAGCCTAATTTCTCTAATTCTTTCTCAATAATTTTCAACAAGTCAACTTGACCGGCAGTCGTCGGCACAGCTGTACTTTGTTCATCTGAACGAGTATTTACTTTACAGTATTCTATAAATTTATTTTGAATATATTTTTGATCAATTTCAGGCATTTTTACCATCCCCAAACTATTTTTAATTATATTTTAAGAAAAAATAGTTTTCTGTCAATTCACTATAGTTCCGAGGCCCCACTTTCTGCATCAATTCTTTGGTTTTTGCGATAAATATCTCCTTTAGGATTATTGAGATCATCAACCAATTTTTGTCCGGTTTCTTTTAAGTAGTATTCCACAAGTGGATAAATATCTTGAACAGTTTCATTAATTCCAGCAAAATGATGGTCTTTATCAAAAATAGACCGATATGTATCTACCATAAATCTTTTTTGGGTATTAGTTTGATCTACAAAATGCAATTCTTTTGCTTCACCTGTGCTTAACTTATGGAATACTTCTGTTAATTGCTTCTTTTCACTCTCTGTTTGGCCAAGAGCCGCAATATTTTCTCCAAGTTCTGGCGGATTATAATTCATCCCTGGTAGTTGTTTATAATATGTGAATTCTCCAGTCTTATTAAAGCTGAGCAAAGTACTAGGAAATGAAGAAAGATAGTTATCAAGGTCTGTTACTTTCATTAGTCCCGCATTTAACCTTACATAGTCATTACCGTGCGCAGCGTTTTTATAATTTTCAGTCCAATTTTTATTCATCTCTGATACCTCACAAATAAAAAAGCATGTCGAACTCGACATGCTAATTTTAACTTAATTTGATTACTGTTAGTCTTTAATAGACTTTAATCCTTCACGTTTTCTTCCCATATTGAACCATGGTGAAACGGTAAAGGCTAAAACATCATTAACAACGTAAATTAAGGAGTTAACAGCCATTGCTAAAGTTGCATCTCCCTGTGCATAAGTAATACCCCAAAGAATTAGTTGGAAAATTCCGCTAGCAGTCCACCAGAAATATTGATTGTTGTAGCGTAAGAAACACATAATACCAGCAGTTAACGAAATCGCAAAACTAATAGCATCGATCCAAGGCCGTGGATCATTAGTAAATTTACCAATCAAGTAACCAGATACAGCATAAACAACTAATGTACCAACAATAGCAACAATCCATTCTTTAGTACCAAACTTACGTAAGTGATTCTTAGTATCATCATTCCAAGATCTAACTGAAATAATAACTGGTAAGTCTAAAGTTAAAATATAAGCAATTTGTTCAAAAATCGAAAGATAATTTTTAGCAGCTAGTCCTGCATAAATGAAACAAGCTGCTGAGATTAATCCCAACCATCCATTAATTGCTTTCGTTGCATTAATAGCTAAAACACATAAAGTCCCAAGCAATGTACCAATAAAAGTAATTACTGTTAAAGTAGTAATCTTATTTTGAATCAAGATAGCTAATTGGAAGCCAAAAGCAAAGAACCAAAGCATATAATTTTGAACTGGCCAACCGTGTAATTGCTTAAAGAGCCAAACGAAGTAGTTATCCTTTCTTTCTTTACGATCTTCCTGTAATGATGTGGAATTGTCCATGTATTAACTCCTCTTTCTTTATATTAGGTCACACAATATATTGTGCCTTATCCGCATTTTTCTCAAAAAAGCATCTGTATCTAGTATAGTAGTTAATAAATTGAAAACAAGAGTTTACAATTTTCGTTAAATATGCGGGTAAGTGTCATTTAAATTTTAGATAGCGCTTTCTTTATCTTGGTAATCATCTTCACTTAAATTTTTATATATTTTTCTACTCTTATGATTCAATAAACCACGTATTTTTTATCTTTATGT
>DBFNNF010000243.1:0-6660 GCA_048407585.1 Lactobacillus johnsonii
GATATAAAAAAATTGTGTTAAGTATAATCACTTAACACAATTTTTAATTATTTTTTCAATTCTGGGGCATCTGTCTTGAAATCACTTTGAGTTGTCTTTTTGCCATTCTGATACCAGACACTATTCTTACTCTTCTTCTCAGCCTTTTTCAATCGTTTTAATGAATCAGATTTCTTATATGAATAATTTTTTCTCTTCACATATTCAAATCCATCTGGCTTATAGAAGCGTAACAGATTTCCTGTAATTACTCGGTCTGATAAGGAGAGCTCGGTCGTTACTGTATTAGAAATGGATGCTAATTGCGCCTTTACTTTCTTGCTTGGATGAGTTATTCGCTTTCCTGATTGCGTGTAGTAATAACTTCCTTCCACTTTACTATATTTTGGAGTAATAAAGTCACCATTTCGCTGGGCAACAATTTGTGGAGCATTTTTAGCCAAAAGACTATGTCCAAACTGAATCATATTTTGGTCATTAATTCCTAATAAATTAAATAAAGTTGGTCTAACGTCAATCTCGCCACCATAGGTATGATTAATACCACCCTTAAGTCCAGGCATGTGGAACATTAATGGTACCCGTTGGAATTGGAGATTGTCAAAATTATTAAAGCTATCTTTATCCAATAATTGAGCAGACGCCTTATGGTGATTTCCAGAAATTCCGTAGTGATCTCCATAAAGCATAATTAGAGTATTCTTCTCTAAACCAGATTTCTTCAGATAGCTCATCAATTCTCCAATTGCTTGGTCAAGATAATGAGCAGTTTGAACATATCCGTCTACTGTTTTATCACCAGTATCAGTTTTATCAATGGATTGATTTTTCTTATCTAGATCATATGGATAGTGATTCGTTACCGTAATCATCTTTAAATAAAATGGCTGTGGTAAATGTTCCATATATTTAATCGACTGATCAAAGAAAAGCTTATCTTTAATTCCATATCCTAAGTAATATCCTTTTTTATTTTGATAATAAGATAAAGGCATGAAATAATCGTAGCCAAAAGACTTATAAGCATTATCACGATTCCAGAATGAACCTGCCCCACCATGCATAACTGCACTAGTGTAGCCAGCCTTTTGACCTAGTATAGCCGGAGCACTTTCAAAAGTGTTAGATGTTCCATAACTTGACATAGCAGATCCTGATTGTAAACCAAAAATAGAGTTTTCTAGCATCATTTCAGCATCGGAAGTTTTACCCTGTCCTACTTGATTAAAGAAATTATCAAAACTAATCGTATCGTTAGCATGATATAACTTATTCAAGTTAGGGGTAACTTCTTTTCCATGCCACTTATAATCAATTAAAAATTGCTGGAAACTCTCTAAGTGAATTACCAATACATTTTTATTCTTTGCTACACCATAATACTCAGGGTTAGGTGCAATATAATTTTTCTTGATATACGACTGAACAGTTTTTAGATCACTATGGTTTGCTTTAGCCATAATTGCATTATTTTGAGCAGTTTTTACTCCGTCGTACACTGCAAAAGCATTCAATCCTAAATATTTAACAATATAGTTATTATCAAAAGTTCTAGTTAACAAACCAGAACGATCCTTTTGTGCCATAGTTAAATTAGTACCAATCAATACTACAGCTAAGCCTTCAATTAAAAGTGAAACCTTTAATTTTAGACGTCGAACATCAATTTTAAAAACTTTGAAAGCTATTAATAGAACAATAATAACTACATCTAAAAATACTAAGAAATCTGTTCCTTTTGTGATTCCCGCAATACTTTTTCCTAAATTATCAGAAGTCGATCCTGACGTTTTAATAATAGAAGTAGATAAAAAATCAGAAAATTCTCGGTAATATAATATATTTGAAAATAGCCAAAGAGATAAAAGAAAATCAATTATGACCATAATCCAGTAGGATTTCCTACCTTTAAAAAATAAACCAATTCCAATTAATAAAATAGCAGTTGGCAGTGGATTTATCAGTAGCAAAAAATTTTGCATTGAGCCCACTACACCTAAATTAAACTTTGTTATATAGGTTAAATACGTTTTTATCCAAAAAAATACAACAACTACAGTGAAAAAGCCTAATTTAGTTTTAGTTAACCAATTGTATGATGCTTTTAGGCGTCCCATCTAAGTCCTCCTCAACTTTGTTCTTTCATGATATTACTACTAAAAAATGGTTTTGATAAATTAAAATAGCAAATTTAAGGAATTTTAATGACTTTTTACTTTCTTGGGCTTAAAGAGCCAACCGAATATCCCTAAAATCATTCCAAAAAAGTAGGTAGTAAAACGCCATAAGAACATCCCTAGAGTCAACAAAATATTTGAATGAATAAAAGTAGAAAACAATGTCTGAAAACTAAATTCTGCTCCGCCAGATGCTCCTGGAATTGGAACAATTGCCATAAACATGATAATCATAATGTTCATCTGCGTAACATCTAGCCAAGAAGGTGTTAAATTTAATGCTAACAAGATCAAGTACGGAATTGAATAGAAACATAGAAGTTGACCAATAGTCAAAATACTGGCACCTAATAATTTTTTCTTTTCACGTTTTAAGTTCTGTCCTTCTGCATAAAAAGTTTCAATTTTCTCCATCGTATTCTTACGCCATTTTTCAACAGTATTTTTATTCATAAATTTTTCCAGTAAATCCATGACCCAATTAGTAGTATTTTTTGTCCATCGATATGCAAACATAATTGCTAATAGAAAAATTATGGAACTTACATGAAGAATAAAACCAATTAAAATAAACAAGGCTAATCCCGAAAATTTGGTTACTACCATATGAAAACCAAAAATAATTGTCGATACATACGCAAATAAAACGCAAATTTGATAAATTATAAATTTCATTAACAGAATAGATGTCGCGCGTCCACCTTCTATTCCCATCTGAATCATGGCTACTAACTGAGAAGGTTGACCACCGGTAGACAAGGGGGTTATCGCATTAAATAAAGCTTGAATAATTGGAATTCTGAAAAAAGACCATGCAGAGCGATGTGGATCTCCCTTTTTATGCTCTAAAATCCAAATAATAGCAGCTTCACAGACATACGACAAAACCATTACCAATAAAACTAACAGTAAGAAAGTTAAATTTAATTTTTTACTTGCTCCCCATAATGCCTTAATTGGTGTTTTCCGTAATTCTTGCCAAATAACGAAGCCACTAATTAAAAGAACAATCAGCATCCCTATAAAATGTTTTTTGTTCATTATTTGATTTGTCCTAACTTTCTACCAATTTCATATTGTTCCATGTAAAAGTCATGCCATATTTTAGCAAGATGGTCTTCAGAATATTCTTGACTGGCTTGAGCAGATAAATCTTGATACTTCTTTAATTTTTCAGGATTTGATACTACGGATTTAATTTGAGCGTTTAACTCAGTAAAATCCTTGCCTTTCATATAATACCCGTCAATAATAGCTTGATATAAATCCAAATCACGTAATAAAACAGGAGTATTACATGAAAAAGCTTCTAAAACTGACATTGGAAATAATTCATCGAAAGATGGGAGTAAAAATAAGTCAGCAATGTTTAAATAGCTAACTAATTCTTCTCGTGGCACAATACCAGTAAATTTCAAATTTTTTGGAGGATTATCAATTAACTTCTTAAAATGAGCATATCCATCCGTCATTTTACCGAATGAGAATCCACCAGCCCAAATAAATTGAACATCTGGATTGGCTTCTGCTAACTTCGCAAAGTCATCCACACCTTTTCTTTCTTGAACTTGTCCATCTCCGACAATTACAAACTTATCTAACGGAATATGCAATTTATTCCTAAAGGCGTTTTTTTGTACTTGACTTTGCTCATAAAATTCACTTTTTGCTACAAAATTAGGAATGTATTTCACTTTGTCTTTGCTGATTCCGTACTTCACTAATTTATCAATAAAGATTGGATTAACTACTACTATCTGATCCATTCTTTTATAAAAATCAATAACGTACTTATAGAAGATACTTTTTGCTGGTTCAGGGAGCTTAACAGATCCTTCTAATGTTTCCGGCAGAAAATGCACATATCCAATTTTTCTTCCACGACTAGGTAAAAAACTATTAGCAAAATATGTAGGATTTATAGTATGGTAATGCGTTAAATCACTTGCTCCATATTTATTAATAGTTACATAAAAATCTTCTACTAAGCGGGACCTAAGTAAGCGCACTAACTCTTTATACGCCGATCCCACACCCTGTCCCTGAACTGAATCAGCCTGGGAAAACATATTAATTCTAATCATAATTTACCTCAGTTGTTCGTTTATTTTGAATTGCATCTCGATAAAAATCTTCTATTTTATGTGCAAAAGTAGCTGCTGATACATCTACCAATTTATTTTTCTTTATATTTTCAGGAATGGTAAATCGATCTTCTTTTAAATAATCAAGAATCTCATTTTTCATCTCATCCTTTGTTTTAAAGGTGCAGCCTAACTCCTTATTATCAAAAACATTCTCCGTATAATCGGTACTGTACACTACACTTTTTGTTCCAGCGGCTAATGCCTCAATATAGGTTAAACCTTGCGTTTCAGTATCACTTGCGGATACGAATAAGTCGGCCATACGATAATAATTTCCAACATCACTATGTTCAACACTACCTGCGAAAGTTACATAGTCTTCTAAAGAAAGTCGAGCAACTTGATCTTTTAATGGCTGTACATCAGGACCATCGCCGGCAATTACAAACTTTACGTTAGGCTCTTTTTCTAAAATTTCAGGTAAAACATCTAAAATTTGATCTATTTTCTTTTCAGCTGCTACCCTACTTAGCGTGAGAATAACTTTATCTTGTGAACTAAGCCCCAATTCCTTCCGGACATCTCGACGGGGATTTTCATTGATAGCTGTTAAATCAACTCCTGTTGGAATAATACGCATTGGAATTGTAACTCCATATCGCCTCAATGTTTCTTTTACACGCTGACTTGGTGCAACCACTCCATCCATCTTATGGAGATATGCCTTCGTAATCTGTTTAACGTGATACGGCTTTAATAGATGTCCATTTAATACATAATGTAAGTAGTCCTCATACATAGTATGGTAAGTATGAATAGCAGGAATATCTAACGAATGCGCAACGTATTTTCCAATCATACCCATTGCAAACTCGGTTTGAGTATGCACAATGTCTAATTTTACTTCCTTAGCAATTTTCGTTGCCTGAAATAAACCTCTAACTGCAATTCTTCTATCCGTAAAAGAGACAAAAGGTACACTACTAACTCTGAAAATATTTGGCTCAATAGTCCCTTTTCCTAAATGAGGATCAGTTGTAGTAAAAATGAAGACAGAATGTCCATCTGCTTCAAGAGAGTTTTTTAAAGTTTGAATTGAAGTTGCGACCCCAGAAAGCTGAGGAAAATAAGTATCGGTAAATAACCCAATATTCATATAAAAATACCTCCATTAAAGAACATTATAAAGTTAGTAGAAAGGAGTTGCAATTTTGGATAAAAAAAAGACGTGAGAATTAACTCACGTCTTTTTGCCAGAATGTCTGAATAAATAGCGGTGATCGGGGTCGAACCGATACGTCCCAGGGGACACCAGATTTTGAGTCTGACGCGTCTGCCAATTCCGCCACACCGCCATAAATGAAATTAATCAGGAAATTCAGGCGAAGGCGGTGATCGGATTTGAACCGATGATTAGGGTTTTGCAGACCCGTGCCTTACCACTTGGCTACACCGCCAACCTCTGATCATTAACAAATTGGGATAGTTGGATTCGAACCAACGCATGATGAAGTCAAAGTCCATTGCCTTACCGCTTGGCTATATCCCAATGTTAGGGCGGAATGTGGGGATCGAACCCACGCATGCCGGATCCACAAACCGGTGTGTTAACCACTTCACCAATTCCGCCATAATATTAAAAACAGGGATAGTAGGAATTGAACCCACACTAGCGGTTTTGGAGACCGATGTACTACCTTTATACGATATCCCTATTTAAATGGAGGCCAGTGGATTCGAACCACCGAACTCAGAGAGAGCGGTTTTACAGACCGCCGCGTTTAGCCACTTCGCTAGGCCTCCAGAATGGCGCGAGACGGAATCGAACCGCCGACACAAGGAGCTTCAATCCTTTGCTCTACCAACTGAGCTATCGAGCCATTTACGGTCCCTACCGGACTCGAACCGGTGATCTCCTCCGTGACAGGGAGGCGTGATAACCACTCCACTAAGGGACCATATTGCGGGAATAGGATTTGAACCTATGACCTTCGGGTTATGAGCCCGACGAGCTACCAGACTGCTCCATCCCGCGATGATTAAGGAGGATGTGGGATTCGGACCCACGCGCGGGCAGAACCCGCCTGACGGTTTTCAAGACCGTTCCCTTCAGCCGGACTTGGGTAATCCTCCATTTATACCATCTTTTAATATGGTAATGACCCGTACGAGATTTGAACTCATGTTACCGCCGTGAAAGGGCGGTGTCTTAACCACTTGACCAACGGGTCATACGTTTTTAACGTACTTATTAATCATACCTGATTTAGAAAGTGATGTCAACAACTTTTTTCAAAAACTTTTTTTGAAGTGTTGCTTTTTCTTACTCTCCGCATCAGCAATAACTATATTACTAAAAACATTCTAACTATGCAACCCCTAATTTTAATTTTTTT
>DBFNNF010000244.1:0-4475 GCA_048407585.1 Lactobacillus johnsonii
AATTTAAAGATACATTAATGCAAGGGTTTATTATTTGTTTTTTTCATCCTTAAATAAATCCTTAAGCTTAGCAAAAGCAGGATTTTCTTTATTAGATTGTTGTTCTTGATAAGCTTCTTGAGAAACAACCTTCCAGCCTTCTCCTTCAGGGAAATCTCCTTTAGCTTCTTCTTCAGGAGTCAAGATCACTGATGGTAAGCTTAAAAGCAAATTATCTTCTACAGCCTTTTGAAGATCAATTGTATCGTCCTTAACAGTTACAATTGTATCTTCTTCATCAAGCTGTTCTTGAGTTGGTTCAACTTCACTATAGTTTTCAGTAAAGTTAAATTTTTGATGCATTTTTACTGGTTTTAAGCTACGAGTGGAAGGTGCCACAACATCTGCTTCGACAGTAAAATTACCAGTAACAAAAGGTTCATCATAGAAGAAGTCACCAGTAACATGAACATTATTTGCATCTTCCAGTAATTCTTTACTTCTATCAAAGAACTCTTTACTTAACTCAACGTTTTCATCAACATGAGTTAACGGATTACGACTATTTTTAATTTGCGAATATGAAAACTTTAACATTATTTTACCTCGATTGGTTTACGACCAAAATTTTGATCTTCACCCATAATTTGTTCAAAAAGCCGATCTACTTTCACTTGCAAACCCAAAGTTCCACTTGCAGCATTTTTCTTATCAACTTTTGAAATAATCGGTACTTGAACATCTTTTCTAATTTTCTTAAGATAATTTCTTCCTCGATTACTATAGCCTAACAATAGGGTTGAAACATCTTGATAAGAATCCTTTATTTCTTTCTCAGTGACATTTAAAAGTGTATAAAGACATAATCTTCTTAAACGAGCATAAGTATACCGCTTCGACTTAATTTGCCGCAAAAATGAAGTAAAATCTTCTGCAGTATGAATTTCTTCCTTCATTTTGTATTCTAGTCCTTCACTCATTTGATAAATTGATTGCAATTCTTCTAGACTTGCACTTTCAATTCGATATTTCAAAAAATTAAATAAAAGATTCCAGTTTGGATAAACTTTTTGATTTTCTAAACTTGATAGTTCTCCTTTAGGAAGGTATTTTTTTAATTCAGATAAGTCATTGGGATGGTGCAAACAATAGTTTCTAATCGCCGTAGCTGAGGAAACTATTTTATCTTGTAAAAGTGGATCATCGTGTCCACTTCCTACTCTTGTTATCGGATGTAGATGAAGTGGATTCTTTAATTGTTCACTTGCAACTGCATAAGCCACAGCTAACATCATGTTAGGTTGATTTACTTCATGCCCCACTTCTCTAGCAACCATTTCATTATATTGAGTAGCATAAGTTTGAGTGTAGTCTCGAAAGTCCATCCGATTCTTTGGAATTTGATTTATTTTTTGGCCTAAATAAGAGAAATTTAAATTTGCATCCTCTACTCCAAAAAATAATTCTGATACTCCCAAATCACTCAACATTTTAATACTACCATTAGCAAAAATATCAGCTGGCTGCACAGCAAAAGAAAATGGTAATTCAAATACCAGATCGGCTCCAGAAGCTAAAGCTGCCTTTGCTCTTTGCCACTTATCCATAATCGCCATTTGTCCACGTTGAACATAATTACCTGACATTACAACAATTATTGGATCATTTTTAGCTGCTAAGCGGGCTTGATTCATTAAAAACTCATGGCCACTATGAAAAGGATTATATTCGGCTACAATGCCAATTACACTCATACTCTTACCTTTAGTCTAAGTTTAATTCTAGTTTCTTACCATTGCTCCAAAGCTTTTCTAAGCCATAAAAGTCTCGTGCATCTTCAGTAAATACATTTACAACTACATCTCCCATATCTACTAAGAGCCAATTAGAATCACGAGTTCCTTCAATACGGTAGTCTTCTTTTCCATGTTCATGGATCTTATCAATAATACTGTTAACGATGGCATGAAGTTGACGGTTTGAGCCAGCAGTTGTTACAACATAGTAATCAGCTAAAATACTAATTCCTTGCATATCATATGCTTCAGTATCTTCACCATGTCTTTCATCGATTGCTTCTACAGTTAAATCTAATAATTTCTTACTATCCAATTTTATTTTTCCTTTCAAAATCTAATCCTTTACTGACCATTTATTGTAAGCAGCAAATGTCTTGGGATAAATCTTTTTTCTATTAGTTATTAAAAAATCAAGTGTGTGGGCTAATTCAAAGCCTACCCCATCATCTAAGTTAGCAAAAGCTACTTTTCTTGCTTCTTCTACGCCAGGAAAGTCACGACCTGGTTCAATAAAATCTGCTACAAAGACAATTTTATCTAGCGTAGTCATCTCTACATCAGCAGTAGTATGACGCTTAATAGCAGTTAAAATTTCTGGATCAGTTATCTTTAATTCTTTTTCAATAAAATATGATCCCACAATTCCATGCCAAATAGCTCGATTATAATTAAGTAAATCTGGATCAAAATGCTGTTCCTTAATCACTTCAATAAATCGGGTAGGAGAGACTTGTTTTGCATAATCATGGATAAATCCTGCTAAAGCTGCCTTATCAGGATCATAATTATTAAGTTCAGCTAACTTACGACTAGTTTCACTTACACCAATACAATGCTTAAATCTCTTTTCATCCATGTTGCTTTTTTCTTTGGCAACAATTTCATCAGAAGTTAACGGGGAATATGTTTTAACAAAATTAATTTCAGTCACGATATAAGCCTCTTGATTCAATATATAAGCGTACACTTTCCGGTACTAAATACCGAATAGAATTACCGGTAGCTATATTTTGACGAATTAAGGAAGATGAAATATCTAAATTAGGTGCATCAACCCAAATCATTGGAAACTTGGGATTTTGCGGATAATTTGGTCTCCTAACGCCAACCAAAGTAGATAAAAGTGCTATGGTCTCTGGTTCGCGCCAATTTTCAAAATCGTTTACTTCGTCACTACCCATAATTAAGTAATATTGATTACGTGGGGCTCTCTTCTTTAAGTAACGTAAAGTATCAACCATATATGAAGTTCCACCACGCATTATTTCAAAAAGCTTAACATGAAAGTGTGGATTATCATGAGTAGCCAATTCAAGCATTGCACACCGATCTTTAGTGCTTATATTTCCCACTATTTTTTTATGTGGAGGCGTATTATTTGGGATAAACCATATTTCATCTAAATGAAGCTGTTTTCTAACTTGCTCAGCCATTGATAAGTGAGCTAAATGAACCGGGTTAAAAGTTCCTCCCATAATTCCAATTTGTTGAGCAGAACTCGTAACCGGTTCAAATTGTACTTGTGGCTTTTCTTTTACAACACATTGCATTATATTAACGCTCTTCTAATTCCTAAACCAATTCCTTCTGGTGTATAAGCTTTTACTACAACATTAGCAGGTGTAGTAATAAATCCAACTCCGCCAAATAAAATATCACTTTTTTCTTTTGGTGAAAAAGTTTGGCCTTTTAATGGTCCGAGATTATCTTCTTTACTTGGTGGGAGTAATAAATCATCTTTATGTTTTTCATAAAATGCATCTGCATTTTCAGTCTTCGTTCTGTGTACATAAAGGTCGCGAGCAACATAAATTGTAAATCCAGCAGATGGACCATCTACATAGTCAAAACGTCCTAAGCCAGCTAAAAAGATTGTCTGTCCAGGTAAAAGTTGGTAGGTTGCTGGCTTTAATGGCTTCTTTGGTTCAACAACTTCAAGTTCTTTTCCACTTAAATGACTAGCCAATTGATTGGCATTCAAAATTCCGGGTGTGTCAATTAAATAATGACCATTAGAAAGTGGAATTTTAATTTCATCTAATGTTGTTCCAGGGAATTTAGAGGTAGTAATGACATCCTTTAAATCACTGTTCATATTGATGATCGCGTTGATTAACGTGGATTTTCCAACATTGGTTGTTCCAACAAAATAGATATCTTTCTTTTCGCCCTTTTTAGCTAAAAATGCCATCAACTCATCTAAATTTTTCTTTTTAGCAGCTGAAACCAAAAATATTTTTTCTGGCTTTAAGCCATTTCGATTAGCTTCTTGGCGCATCCAATCTTTAATTTTGGATTCTTTAGAATTTTTTGGAAATAAATCTACTTTATTACCAACTAAAATATATTCATTACCACCAATAAAACGTTTAATTGAAGAAATCAATGAATTACTAAAGTCAAATAAGTCAACCACATTAACGACTAATGCCTTCTTTTGACTAATTGAATTAAGTAAGGCCAAGAAATCATCGTTATTTTCTTCAACGGGCATAATTTCATTGTAGTGTCTTAATCTAAAACACCGCTGACAATACACCTCATTATCATCACTCTCTAGTGCCTTTTTTAAGGCAGAAGATGGTAAATAGCCCGACTTTTTAGGGTCTTGATCTTGTAATATACTTCCACAACCAATACAACGTAATTCTTCACTCATTCTAATTTCTCCTTAAAAACTACAGGTTTTCTTAAATT
>DBFNNF010000245.1:0-3037 GCA_048407585.1 Lactobacillus johnsonii
TACTCTATATTCTCTACCTAGTTGAGATAGTGATTTATGATAATGTTTCCAATTATTGTAGATGTCAATTTTGTCTTGCTTAGATAATTTAGACATAATAAAAACCTCGAAATTCTTGTCCGAATTTCGGGGTTCATATCAAAACTTCATAGGAGAAGTTTCCTTTTTATTTTTGAAAAAAAGAGTAATATAGGGACTGTAAAAGATATAAGGAGGAGTTTATATGTGTACCTCAATTGTTTATAGTTCAAATAATCATCATTATTTTGGCCGAAATCTAGACTTGGAAATTTCTTTTGGTGAACATCCTGTAATTACACCAAGAAATTATGAATTTCAATATCGTAAATTACCAAATAAAAAGGCAAAATATGCCATGGTTGGGATGGCGATTGTAGAAGATAATTATCCACTATATTTTGATGCCTCAAATGAAGAAGGGCTAGGAATTGCTGGTCTTAATTTTGATGGACCATGTCATTATTTCCCAGAAGTGTCTGGGAAAGATAATGTTACACCATTTGAATTAATTCCTTATTTGTTAAGTCAATATACTACAGTGGCTGAAGTAAAAGAAGCATTGAAAAATGTTAACTTAGTAAAGATAAACTTTTCAGAAAAACTCCAACTTTCTCCACTGCATTGGTTAATGGCTGATAAGACTGGAGAGTCAATTGTTGTAGAATCTACTTTAAGTGGATTACACGTTTATGATAATCCAGTTCATGTTTTAACCAATAATCCTGAATTTCCAGGTCAGTTAAGTAATTTAGCTAATTATAGCAATATAGGGCCTGCACAGCCTAAAAATACTCTTGTTCCAAGTGTTGACCTTAATTTATATAGTCGCGGGTTAGGGACTCATTTTTTGCCAGGAGGAATGGATTCAGCCAGTCGTTTTGTGAAAGTAGCTTTTGTTCGGGCACATTCTCCTCAAGGAAATAATGAATTAAGTAGTGTAACAAATTATTTCCATATTCTACATTCAGTTGAACAGCCAAAAGGCACAGATGAAGTGGGACCAAATTCTTATGAGTACACAATTTACTCTGATGGAACTAATTTAGAGACAGGAACATTTTATTATACCAATTATGAAAATAATCAAATTAACGCCATTGAATTAAATAAAGAAAACTTAAATGGTGATGAGTTAATAGATTACAAGTTGATTGAAAAGCAAACAATTAATTATCAAAATTAGACTATAAAATAAAAAAACTTTGCCAGATAGAAGATATCTGGCAAAGTTTTTTATTTATCTTCTTTAGCAAAAGTATTAATTATAGTAATAAAACTTTTAGCCAAAGCTTCTTCCTGTTCAACAGGAAGTTTTTTCATGTCATTTGTAAGCTTGTCAAGAAAAACACGGTCATTGCTTAACTTACTTGCAAATGCCTGTGGTTCAGGAGTTTTGGATGATTCATCAATTAAAGTAATTACGGATGTTTGTAGTGCCTTTGCAATCGCATCTAATTTTTGAATACTGATATTTTGATTACCTGTTCTTTCAATCTTAGAGATGAAATTAACTGATAGACTACTGAATTCCGCAAGGTCTTCTTGAGTCATTCTCAAACTCCTGCGCCTTTTTTTGATCGCAGCTCCTAAGTTGTCTATCACTTCAATCACAATTCCTTTCACACAGATTTCTGCCTGCGCTTTTTAGAATAAAGTTAAACTGTAATTAAATGAAGAATTTATAATATTATCTTTCTTCATTTAGTATATTCATACACCTAAACTATTGAGCATAAATACTAATTGAATGAGTTTTATGAAGGAAAAGTATAGGTTTGAACTTAGGAAATTGAGAGAAGCGAATAGAAGTATAGCAAATAAAATAACTTTAACATAGTTATTTTATTAAAACTTAAGAAGCTTTACTGGTTCCATTAGCGTAGTTTAAGTTTACGCCATCTTGAACATTAAAAATATAAACAAGGAAATGAACATCATTTGAATTGATTGATTGCCCCTCCATTTCGACACCACGAGCTAATAATTCATTATTTCTGAAAATTGGTGTAACTCGATACCGAACATAATTTGATGGAGAGGCTTTTAGATACGTAGCCACTTCATTCTCATACATTAGCATATCTGGATCATTTAAATGCCTAGTCCCAGTCATCAGGTTTTTCCAATTATTATTTTGACCTGTGAGTTGATAACCAATTAAATGAGAACGATTATAGAGCCAATGGTCATTTATTTTTTTATTATGCCAGCCAGTTGGATTGACATGCAGTGGCTCTCGTTTTGTTTTTGGCATTAAGGAACTATTTAAAAGTGCATTTGCTGCAGTTACACGATTTTGTGAATCAAGATCGCCATATTTTTGCCAGGCACCATGACTCGTATCTAAGTCTTGCTTTGAAAAATCAGGATTATTATTGTTCACGTTAACAACAGTTTTCCCCGTATAATCAAGGCTAGCTAATTTTTGTTTACTTAAAGATTCAACTGCATTTGGATTAGTGTAGTTTTTTAATTGCTTTTGAAGATCAGCTATCTTTTTATCTAAAGAGCTAATTTTCTTCTCAATCTTTTTGTTCTTCTTTTTTAAAGTTTTTGCTTTCTTTTGATCAGTATAGTCATACTTATATTTTTTAGCGACTTTAGTATCGTTAGATGAACTAGCTTGAACAGTATATGTTTGACTAATTCCGAAAGAAAACAAAAGGGTAACTGTTAAAAATTCGGTAATTTTCTTATATTTCATTATCTTTTGGCCTTTCTATAGCCAGCATTAATTGCGTCTTGTTCACTATTAAAGTAAACGGCATTAGCTGAATTCATATGGTAGCCTGCTTGACCAGGTACGTGGTAGATTTTTGAATTACTGTTTCCGACAATTGTTCCTTGGTTACCAGTATAAAGATCACCTTGATTAGAAGAATCAGAAGAACTAGAAGAACTACTAGTATTTGCTTCCTGACGTTGAGCAGCTTTTTGTTGTTCTTCAGCTTCTTTTTGACGGGCTTTAGCCTCTTTTTTGGCTACCGCTTCAGCCTTTTTTCTTTCTTGTTCAGCT
>DBFNNF010000246.1:0-6119 GCA_048407585.1 Lactobacillus johnsonii
TCACTAAGAAGATGGTAGTTGATAAGGTAACCGGCAAGATTATTGATTCAGGTGAATGGAATGTAACTAGTCATACATTTGGTTACAAAGATACGCCAGTAATTGATGGCTACCATGCAGATAAGCGTAATGCAGGTGGAACTGTTGTTACTCCAGATGACTTGAACAAGACGGTTACAGTAACTTACAAGTCAAACGGTAAGATCGTTCCAGTAGATCCAAATGGAAACCCAATTCCAAATGTACCAACTCCAACTTATCCAACAGATCCAACCGACCCAACTAAAGTTGTACCGGACGAGCCAGTTCCAGCTATTCCTGGAAAGACTCCAAGTACACCAACAGTAACTCCAGAAGATCCAGGTAAGGATACACCAGTACCATATAATCCAGTTAAAGATCCTGATAAGGTAACTACAGTAGAAGGTAAACAAATTATTCACTTTGTAGATGGTGACAATAACACTCCACTTAAGGATCCAGATATTCAAACTCATGAATTTAAGATTACAAATGGTGTACCAAGCGAATCTAGTCACACCTTTACGCTAGTTAATGTACCGGTAATCCCAGGATATGTTGCAGAAATTAAGTCTGCTGGTGGAAAGACTGTGACTCCAGATAATCCGCTTGCAGAAGTAACAGTTGTCTACCATAAGATTGGTAAGATAGTTCCAGTTGATCCAAATGGAAATCCAATTCCAAATGTACCAACTCCAAACTATACTAATGATCCAAAGGATCCAACCAAGGTAGTGCCAAATGAACCAGTTCCAGCTATTCCTGGAAAGACACCAGATAAGACAACAATAACTCCAGTTGATCCAACTAAGGATACCCCTGTTGTTTACAAGGATAATAAAGTTCCAACTACTCCAAATACACAAAAAGCTGTGGTTAACTTTATTGATGTTAATACTGGAAAAGTTATCAAGACCTCAGGTATTTTAAGTGGTCGCCCAGGAGAAGATATTAATAAGTTGTACTCATCTGCTGAATTCATTAAGCAATTAGAGGATGCAGGTTACGAAGTTGTTTATAATGCGTTTGATGGCGATGGAGTAACTAAGTACTTTGACAATGATGACAATACTGTACAACAATTCACTATTGCTTTGAAACTGAAAGAAAAAGCTAAGACGCCAGATCCAGTTCTTCCTGATCCAGAAGTTCCTGCAGAACCTGCAAAGGATCCAGAAACTCCTGTAGAAAAGGTAACTAGACCTGAACAACCAGTTAAGCAAAATGTTGCTACCCCTACTCCAGAAAAACCTGTAGAGAAGAAGACTAACGATAATAAGGAAGTCTTACCGCAAACAGGTGCTGACAGTAATGAAGCGGCTACTATTTTAGGTGCTGCAGCAACAGCAATTGGTATGACAAGCTTGATTGGCGCAAAGAGACGCAAGAAAGATGATAAATAATTTTTGAATTAAATATCTTTTTTCAAATTTAGCTAATAAAAAGGGCGTTGAGACTTGATTCTCAGCGCCTTTTTTTAATACATTATATTTGTAAATAATGCATCTATAGATAAGAAAAGACATACAATTATATAGAGCACTTCACGTTAACAAGGGGGGCATGAAATATATGGATAATTTAAGTGAGAAAGTTGCATCAGTAGCTGTAAAATATACGGATTTAGATAATAATCTGGCTGAACTTTCTACTTCTGGAAACTTAACAGGAAATATTGGCGATAAAATTAATTACAGTACAGCAGATGAAATAAAAAATTTAACCGATCAAGGATATGTATTAGTTAATGATCCCTTTGATAATAAAGGAAAAGAACCGGTATTTAGTGAAGATCAAGACAGTTACATGGTTACCTTTAAGCATGGGAGAGAGCAAGTTACAGTTGATAATCTAAAATATGGCTGCAAGCTTGAAGATCTTCAAGTAAAAGGTACTCAAACTGTTCATTATGTTGGCGCAGGTAGTCGAACTCCTAGGGATGAAGTGTCAACAATTACTTTTAATCGGATTTTAGTCTATGATCGTGTGACTGGCAAAAAGATTGGTAGTAAGGGCTGGGAAAAAGTTGAGCAGTCTTTTCCAGTAGTTGCGGCACCAAGTATTTTAGGTTATGTTCCCGATCAAGTTTTAGTTGGTGGAAAAACAGTTACTGCTGATGAACCAAATCGTGAATACACTATTACCTATCAAGTTAATGAACATATTTCAAACAAAGCACAGAAGGCAGAAGTTAAATATCTTGATATTGATAGCAATAATGAAGAAATCGTTGAATCTAAAATTTTAACTGGGGCTCCAAATACAAAAATTGACTATAGTACAATTGATCAATTGAAAGAGTTAGACACAAAGGGCTATGAAGTAGTAAGTAATGGCTTTGATGCTAACGGGGATATTCAATTCTTTGATACAAGTGACGAATATGTTCAAACCTTTATTGTCACCTTAAGACATAAGCAAGTATTGGTTAACGAAGAAAATCCACTTGATGGTATTGATGAGTCGGAATATCACAAGATAAGTAAACGAGTTATCGCTTATAGTGGTGCTGATGATCAGACACCAGAAGAAGTGGTACAGCAGGTGAATTGGAGCAGAGATCTTACAGTTGATGCTGCAACTAAACGAATTATTTCTGATGGAAAATACACAACTGAATGGAAGCCAGAGCAAAAAACATATTCAGCAATTTCTGTACCAGCAGTAAGCGGATATCATACTTATATAAAAGAAATGCCTGAGGAAAAGGTAAGACTTGCTAACGTAACTGAAAAAATTAGATATGTAAAAAATGGCTATGTCATTCCTATTGATGAGAGCGGACAAAAGATTGATATTCTCCCTAAATTACGTTTTGTTTCAGATAAAAATGATCCCACTCTAGTATCTTTGCCTAAAAATAATCTAAAAGATGAGGAATACGAGCCAGAACCTGTTGATTTTGCAAAAATTGATCCAGCAAAAGACATAGAAGTTAAATATGTTTTAAGGCATAAATATGTGGCCGTAAATAAAGATAATTCTCATTTTGATGTTAATCCTGGTGCATATCGCCGGACTGCTACAGCTTTAGTTCGTTATGACGGAGCTGGTGATAAGAATCCTAACGATGCGATCCAAACAGTTCAATGGAATAGAGATATCACTTATGATGAGGTAACAAAAGAAATCTTAGAAGATGGAAAATATACTACTGAGTGGAAAGCAGATAAAGAGTACTTTGAAGCAGTAGATACACCAGTAATATCCGGTTTTACGGCTGATATTGGGGTGGTTGCTAAACATGATGTAACGCAAAGCGATCTTTTTGCGACAGTAACTTACAAAAAGAATGGTGCGATTATTCCAGTTGATGAAGAGGGACAGGAAATTTCTGAAGCTAAACCAGTTCCATTTCTTAATGATTTAACTGATCCAACTAGAGTCTTGGCAACGGAAGAAGTGCCTGAAATAGAAGGATATCGCCGTACTCAAGAGACTGTTTTAATTAAAGATCCAGTAGCAGATATTAAAGTTAAATACATTCTAAAGCCACGTTATGTTCAAGTTAATAGCGAGCATCCCTATCGAACAGTTAAACCGCATCATTACAGTATTCCGGTTAAAGAAACGATTCATTATGTCGGAGCTAGTGACAAAACACCAGCAGATCGAATTCAGGGTGCACGCTGGAATAGATCTTTAACTGTAAATGATAATAATGGAAAAGTGATTAAGGATGGTAAATATACTACTGCTTGGACTGTTGATAAAAAAGAATATAGCGCAGTTGTAACGCCGGTAGTTGACGGATATCATGCAGATCAATATCAAGTTAAAGAACATAAGGTAGAGCGTGAAAATATTGATGTGGTAGTAAAATACCACCAAAATGGTCAAATTATCCCAGTAAACTCTAAAGGTGAAAAAATTAAACATGCGAATCACGCAGTGTATATAACCGACCCAACCGATGCAACGAAAGTTTTAATGGAACAACCGGCTCCAAGAATCTTAGACTATATGCCTAAAAATTCATCAGTTGTTGTCAAAGATCCAAGTCGTGATACAAAGGTTATCTATTATACCTTTGATGAAATAAAAGAATTAGTCTCAGATAAAAAGTTAAAGACTAAGATTGAATCTGTTGATGGAAAGTCAACCTTGCCAAATGTAGTCTCACTTCCAGGTGATGACAATAAGAGAAAAGCAATCGTTACTTTTGTTGATTTAAGTAACAATGCGGTTCAAATTGCATCGTCTAATGTTTTAAGCGGAAATGTGGGCGACAAGATAACTGATTTATACAGTACAGCTAAACAAATTAAGGAACTTGAACAGGCTGGTTACGAAGTGGTCTACAATGGCTTTGATCCAAAAGGCGCAACTAAATACTTTGAGAAAGACCAAAAAACAGTTGCTACATTTACAGTAGCAGTAGAAAAAACTAAAAAAGTAGACGCTAAAGAAGAAAATAAAGCGGAGATGACTTCTAAGAAGGAAGCTACACAGGTAGATGGACAAAATGAGCAAGATCATAAAGTTTTAAAGCACATTTTTCCATGGATGAAGTAGAAGATAAAAGAGTTAGATTTGATTATGCAAATCTAGCTTTTTTATTTTTAAAGTTTTTAGACCAATTTTGATGAAGAAGTGTATAATTAATTTTCGAAAAAACTTTTTCGGAGGAAAAATTGTGTCTGATAAAAGCGAGTCTTTGACCAAATTAGAAGAAGACGAAAAGTATAATCGGTTAACAGCATTGAAGTTATTCGCCATGACTTCATCAATGGTTATCTCAGTTAATGAGTTGGCTCCATTTGGAAAAACTGGTCCAACAGCAGTCTTTTATTTGCTCTTAGCAGGGTTAATATGGTTTGTACCAATTACGCAAATGGCAGGAGAAATGGCTTCAGTTGATGGCTGGGACAAGGGAGGAATTTTTACTTGGGTAAAAGGGTCCTTGGGAGATCGAGCTGGCTGGACGGCTATGTTTTACCAATGGATTCACATTACTGTTGGAATGAACACAATGATGTACGTAATTATTGGTGCATTATCTATTACCTTTGATACTCCTTGGTTTAACACTACACCAAGTATTAGATTTCTATTGATGATGATAATTATCTGGTCAATTACTCTTGTCGAAATGGTAGGAGTTAAGAAAATAGGCCATATTGCAGAGTGGTTATTTGGACTTGGAATAGCCTTACCTGTAATTTTGTTAATTATTACTTTCTTTGTGTATCTCTTTCAAGGGCGTCCCCTATACATGCATTTAAGTTGGAATAATATCTTTCCACATCACTTAACTGGAGCCACCTTAGTAGCTTTTGTACCATTTGTATTGGCATTTTGTGGTGGGGAAGCATCTGCTCCGCATGCAAAATATTTGGAAAATCCTAAAAAGTATTCTACTGTTATGCTCGCTTTAGCTGTGACTGCTATTTCTTTTGACTTGCTCGGTAGTACCGCAATTGGAATGACAATTCCGAAAGATCAAATTCAAAATTCAACTGGGTTTGTCTACGCTTTTGGAAAAATTTTAGATTCAATTGGCTTACCAGGGGATGTTATTAAGAAGTTTATCGGTGTGTTACTGGCAGCTGGTATTATTGGAGAACTTGGAAATTGGCTCGCTGGTCCTAGTCAAGGGATGTTTGAAGCTGCTAAAGAAGGCTATATGCCTAAGTTCTTCGCTAAATCTACTGATCGTGACGTACCGATGCGGTTGATTGTTTTACAAACTTTGATTGTAACTGCATCTGCAATTTTAATTACTTTCACTAGTGGTAAGAACTCTGATTTTGCTTTTAATGTTTCTTTAGCTGCTACGACTGCTCAGTACTTGATGGTCTACATTTTAATGTTGATCTCTTACATCGTTTTAAAGGTGAAACATGGAAATCTAAAGCGCAGTTATTATATGACAAAGAGCAAAGGCTTAGGGGTAATAATTGCAATTATTGCCCTGGTAATAACTGTAGTAGCATTCTTTATTTCCTTTATCCCAGCACAAGGAACACCGACTGAATTAAAAGGCGTTTATGTTTGGACAATGATTGGTCTGTGTCTTATCGTTACAATTTTGCCACTGGTAATTTATCATTATCATCACCGATTTAAACAGACTAAATAAAAGCAAAAAATTAAAT
>DBFNNF010000247.1:0-1464 GCA_048407585.1 Lactobacillus johnsonii
TGATATGAACCCCGAAATTCGGACAAGAATTTCGAGGTTTTTATTATGTCTAAATTATCTAAGCAAGACAAAATTGACATCTACAATAATTGGAAACATTATCATAAATCACTATCTCAACTAGGTAGAGAATATAGAGTAAGACCTGACAATTTATATTATTTAATCCGTCTAATAGACCTTCACGGCTTAGAAATCTTGAATAAATCATATTCTTCTTATTCAGTAGAATTTAAGAAAACTGCTATTAAAAGAATATTGATTAACGATGAACCAGCGAATCAAGTTTCATTAGACTTAGGATTGCCAAGCTCAGGTATGATCTATAATTGGCTTCGCAAATATAAAGAGGATGGGTATAATGTCATTAATCATAAGAAAGGCAGACCACCTCATGAAAAGCAAAGACCAACAAATCAAAGAACTACAAAAACAAGTAAAAGACTTAAAACAAGAGAATCTCAAGCTTACTGTCGAAAACGAATTTGTAAAAAAATTGAGCGCCTTAGTTTCCAAAAGAAAAAACCAAAAGCACCAGAAATAGCTCAAGTGGTTACTGAACTAAGGCAAGAACTTCATGTAACCGTCAATTTCATATTAAATGTAATCAATTCTAATTCTGATTTACCTCACTTATCTAAAAGTAATTATTACTATGTTCTAAAACAAAATGATAAAGATTCAAAAAATCATCAGATCATGAAACGTATCAAAGAAATATTTGAGGAACATAAACATCGCTACGGCTATAGAAGAATTACAGCTCAATTGCACATTGAAGGAATTAAAATCAATCATAAGAAAGTAAAGCGTCTGATGAAAAAGATGCATTTATTTGGTATTGCTATTAGACGTAGAAAAAGATATTCAAGTTATCGAGGAACTGTAGGTGAAATCAAACCTAATTTGATCTGTCGCAATTTTTTAGCCATTTTACCAGATAGAAAGTGGTATTCAGATATAACTGAGTTTCATTTAAACGGCGAAAAATTATATTTATCACCAATTATGGATGGGTGTACCCATGAGATAATTTCTTATACATTAAGTCGCCGTCCAGTTTTAGAACAAGTAATGACCATGCTTGACCTAGCTTATAAGGCTCATCCTGCTTTAAATGGTCTTATTTTTCACACTGATCAAGGATGGCAATATCAACATTCTACCTTTCAAAAATGGCTTACAGATCATGGTATTGAGCAATCAATGTCTAGAAAAGGTAATTCATTAGATGATGGATTAATGGAAGGATTTTTTGGTATCTTAAAGCGAGAAATGTGGTATGGCTTTGAAAAAAATTTTAAGAATTTAGATGAACTAGAAGATGCAATCAAAGAGTATATTTATTACTATAATAATTTTAGAATTAAGAGCTCAATAAAAAACCATACTCCGATTCAATATCGAAATATGGTTTTAAATCAAACAGTTTAATAATATGTCCTAATTTTTGGGTTCATATCA
>DBFNNF010000248.1:0-9066 GCA_048407585.1 Lactobacillus johnsonii
TACTTAAAAATAGCATTATTGAGGAAAAATATATTGAGAAGATTATTGAATTGACGGAAAATCGTGGAGATTACATGGTATTAGGAAACGGCGTTTTTTTAGCGCATGCTACTCCTCAATCAGGAGTCCAGCAATTAGGTGTGTCTTTTAATTATTTTAAGAAGCAGTTCTGTATTTTTAATGAGGATAAACCTATTAATTTTGTAATAGGATTGGCACCTATAGACCAAAAAAGCCATTTAAAAATTTTAAGTAATTTATTGCGTTGTATTCAAAATAAAGATTGGATTACTAAATTGAACTCTGTTTCAAACTCTAATGATTTATATCAGTTATTAATAGAGGGACATTTAATTTGAAATCCATCTAGAAAGGATTAAAAATGAACAATCACTTATCTTATATTACATCATCACAAACTACTGATAGTCCTTCAAATTGTAAAACATTTCTTTCTATAAAAGATCTATTAGATATTACATGTTTTGCAGTTCATAATAATACAGGTGCTTTTGCAGAAACTAAAAATTATATATACACTCTAATGCGAAATATTGACGATGAAATAATTAATGAATCTTTATTAACCCATCGTGCTATTCGTGTCCGAAACTTACAACAACTCACAATGATGACAAATAATATAGATATTTTTAAAATCATCTTAATTGGAAATCCTCGATCTTTTAACATCCCCAAGTGGATAATAAAACGTTTTAGTATTAAAACAACCTCTGATACCATTATTTTTTATCCAAAAGCAGCTAAGAACGTTCTTTCTCAATACGTTTCATCAGATAGTCTTTCAAAATAGAATTTTTAGATAATATAAAAAACCAAGGTTAACTTCATCATTAACCTTGGTTTTTATTTACTCTAATTTTGGCGCTTTATCTAAGGCATCATCATTTTTAGGCCTGTAGAATCGACGATTATCTTGTGATTTAATTGTCTCAGTAAATTCTCCTGGCTTAGTTTGCTGCAAAGCATTAGTAATTGCATAAACTGTAGCATCTAAATCATCAATTTTATGTAAAACTTCAGCTTCTAGTACTACTGGTCGATGAGCTGCACCATATTCTGGTAAACCGTGATGTGACAAAACTAAATGCCGCAAGAGCATTAAATCTTCACTGTGCTCATCAATTTTCAATTCATGAGCTGCTAACATAATCTGCTCATCAATTAAAACTAAATGTCCAATCAAATTTCCCTCAGCCGTATAAGTTGTGGCTACAGGACCCGATAGTTCAATTACCTTTCCCATATCATGTAAAATGCATCCCGCATATAGAAGTGACCGATCAATTTGAGGATAAGTATTAGCAATTCCTTCTGCATCCCTTAGCATTGAAACAGTATGGAATGCTAGTCCATTTCTGACGGCATGATGGTTAGATTTGCCAGCTGGATATGAGAAAAACTCTTTATTCCATTTCTTAAGTAAGTAGCGGACAATTCGATTCCAGGTTGGATTTAAGATCTCAAAAACACGTTTATTAATTTCTTCTTCAAGATCTTTTTGTTTAATTGGAGCTGAATGAACAAATTGACTTAAATCATATCCTTCATTGGGCCCCACTACTCTCAAATCATAAATTCTTATTTGCGGTCTATCTTGATACTCTTCTCTTCTTCCGCTCAATTCCACGATGGTTCCTGGACTAAAAGTATCCGCATCCTGCTGACTAGCGTTCCAAAGATTTCCTCTAATTGTGCCACTTGAATCGCTAAATTGTAAAACTAAGTATTGTTTACCATTTTTACTAGTACGAAGACTTGAATCTTTTAGAAGTAAAACCAAATTCATATCTTCGCCATCATTATAATCAAGCAACCTTTTTATCATTATTGTTCCTTTTCTATTCTTATTGGTTCCATCTCAAGACTAGCTACTAAATCTTGTCGTGCTGTAAAAACTAAAACTTGTGTCTTCTTAGACAACTCTTCTAATAGTTTGACAATATAATTAGTTCTTTGTGCATCAAAGTTTACAAAAGCATCATCAATCAAAATCGGTAAAGCAATTTTATCAGCAACTTGTTCAACAAAAGCTAATTTCAAAGCAAAATATAATTGTTCACTTGTCCCACGAGACAGATATTCAACGTCAAATTTTTTACCATCTTTTCTTTTAACTTTAAGCTTTTTATCTAACTGGATATCTACATATCTTCCACCAGTTAAAAGATTGAAATATTTCTTTGCATCTTCAAGCATCTTAGGAAAACGCTCATTTGAGGCTAAATCTAAGCCTCGCGCAATCCAATTGCTAGTTAATAAGTTAGCTAAATATTCTTTAACATTTTCACTCAATGATGTTTCTAGGTCAGTTAATTTTTGTTTTTCAGCAAAATATTTATCAGAATTTGCTAAAACATGCATCTGATTTTCAAGCTTAGCATTTTCTGCATGTAAATCATTAATTTGCTCTTGCTTTTGAGAAATTTGCTTTTCTATTTGATCCTTATTTTCTGCTAATTTATTTGGATCTTTTGCAATTTCTTCTAATTGCGCGAGATCGGCTTGCAAATCATTTTGTAATGCTTCTATTTTCAACTTCAATTGTTCTTGTGCTTCGGCTTGTTGCTTTAGCTCAGAAAATTCTGCAAAATCAGTAACTTTACTTGCCGCAAATAAATTAGAAAGATCAATTTTATTCTTAGCTAATTGGTTCTTTTTTTCTTGTAAGTGTACTGCCACATCATTTAAATGTTGCTTAGACAAATTATTCTGATCAATCACTTTTTGTAATGAATTTAACTGATTTACAATATCTGAAAATGTCTGAACATTTCTTTGAGTAAAAGGATATAACTCCTGAACAAAAGCTTGAATCTTTTCATTCAAAGAAGCCTGATCTTGATCTAATTGGCTAAGTGTTTGCTTTTTAGATTCAATTTGGACTACTTCATTCCACAAACTACTTAAGTCAATGACGTTAGGATCAAGCCCATATTTTTCAATAAATTCTTGGTCTTTTTGGCTTTTTTTAGTATTAGTTTGCTTTGTCCAAACAAATAGTCCAAGCCCACCTAAGGCAATCATTATTCCCAAGAAACGCACAAATAAGTTGTTAATCGCAATTGCACTAAAAAGTCCTGCAACTAATAAAATTAATGACAAAATTCCTGGCAAATTATTATTTTCTTGCTTTTGACTCTTTAGAGCTTGATAATCATCCTTTATTTTGTTTCGAGTCTCACTTGATAATTTGCTTAATTTAACTGCTTCTGGCTGAAACTGTTCATAAGACTTTAAATCTTTCTTGGTAGTTTCAATTTGCCGGTGCAAATCTTTACTTTCACTTTCCCAATGCAAAACTTCGGCCTTATGATCAACTAATGCTTGAATTTTATCTTTGTTAGATAATTCGCTACTGTTCTTAATTTCATCAAGCTGCGTCTCTAAATTTTTAATATCAGCTGTTAAATCTGAAATCTTACTTTGAATCGCCCCTGCTTTCTCATAACTCTCTTTAGAGAAAGAAACAGGTTGTACTTCTTCTTTAAGCTGCTGATACTGCTTAAAATTAGTTAGCTTTTGCATCAATAGACTAATTTTTTGGTCTTCTTTATTTAATTCAACTAGTTCAGCTTGAATTTTTTTAAGCTCTTCCTTTTCTTGAGTTAATTTTTCTTCAAGTTCACGATAATCATTAAGTTCACTATTAGTTTGAGCCAAAACTTCTTTTTGTTCTTCAATTTGATTAATTAATTGATTAACTATTGGCTTGCGTCCACTCTTTTTAAAAAGCTTCTGAGCATTATTTGAAAACTCATCTCTTAAATCAAGTAATTTGTGACTTTGGGATGCTCCTAAAAAGTAAATTTGTTCCATTAATTCGGCCTGAGATAATCCATTTACCTCACGCATCATATCCTGATTAAAAATAAAGCTGTCAGTATAAAAACTACCATCTATATTTTGGATACGATCAAAAAATACACTCTCTGGTACTTCTTGATCGTTTAAACTAACTTTTAAAACACCTTTCTTTGGATCACCTTTTGCATATAACCGGCTTAAAATAAAAGTTCCATCTGTATCTTCAAAAGTTAAACTTCCTCCCATTGGACTAACATGATCCAAAGGTTGGTAATTCTCAAAGAAAGGTGATTTATTAGTTCTTAGGTGAAAGCCAAATAGAACTTGCTTAACAAAGGCTACAGTTGTACTTTTTCCAGCTTCATTAGCACCTAAAAATATCGTTAAATCTTTGTTCAAATTAAAAGTCACATCATTTAATTTTCCAAAGTGAATAATTTTAATTTGAGTTAACTTCATCATCTATATCCTTTAATTTTTGTCCCAATTTAACCTGGGCTAATTCTTTTACTTCATCAATAAATTCTGGTTTCTTCAAAATATCAGCAACATAGTCACTTTTTTTACTTAAATCATTAGCTAAGGCATAAATCTTATCTAGTTCAAAAGTTTCACTTTCAGCTTGATCAAATGCTTCTTTATCCGCTGTTCTAAGTTGAAGTTTTTCATTATTTGTCAGATAAACTTTTACAAGTCTAGAATCAAAGTTCAAAGAATTAGAAAGCTGAAGCCAATAATCACTGTCCTTGACTAATTCTAGTTCTTTTTCACTTAAATATTGGGCTCCTTCAATTGTTAAACCAAATAAAGTTTGTTGCACATTTTGCTTAGTCAAAATTTCAACTATTTGTCTTGTTAAATCATTTTGTGAAATTTCTTGATCCAAAGTTAAAGTTGCCATTTGCCAAATAATTGGGGCCGTTTCAACAAAATCAAGACTTACTTTTTTTGTTGTTTCATCGACTGTACCAATATATACACCCTTACTACCTTGTTCGTTAATGTGTCTCCCCTGGAGATTACCACTATAAACAATTAAAGGATCTTCACTTAAAGTCTGACGTAAGTGAATATGACCTAAAGCAAAATAGTCATAGTTTAAATCTTTAATTTCAGCCGTTGTAAATGGAGCGTAAACGTTTTGATAATTTGTAGTAGTCTTAGCACCCGCATGCATTAAACCAATCGTGAAGTTATCTCCCTTTTTAGGAAATTCACTAATCTTATCAGTTTCGATGTGATTATGTTGATAAGAAAATCCAACCACAGTATATGGAAAATCCTCTTTAGTTTTAGATTCAAATTCTTCTACTTCTTCATTAGAGCCTAAAAGTTTAAAATACGGAGTTTGTGGCAATAACATCTCATCAGGATTCAAATAATCATGATTTCCTAAAATCATCACAACTTGAATTTTTTGATCTGTCAGTCGTTTTATTTCACGATTAAAAAACAGTTGACTCTGAGGACTAGGATGAACTGAGTCAAATGTATCACCCGCAATTAAAACTAAATCTACATTTCTATCTAACGCTGTATCAATTGCTTTAGTAAATGACTTTTGGGTAGATTGTTTAATATTTTTAAATTCATTAGATGGCAAAAAAGATAGTCCTTGAAAGGGACTATCTAAGTGCGCATCTGCTAAATGCATAAATTTCATACTAATTATTTTGCCTTTAAATCATCATATAAATCGCCGATTGGCTTAGTCATAGCTTGTTGAACGTCGTTGATCATTTGGAAGAGAGCTTGTTCCTTGGTAATCATGTCTTTTAATTCATCATTATTACGAACTTCTTCATTGATCTTTTGATATTCTTTTTGTACATCTTCAGAAAGTGGTTGACCTGAATTTTGAGCAGCTAAAATTTGTTGTTGAAGCTTATCCATTCTTTGGTATAAATCCAAACTTTCTGGATTGTTCTTTAAGTTTTCAAGAGATTTCTTTAAATCTTTGAATTGTTCTGTTTCTTGCAAGTCCTTTGCCAATTGATTAGCGTTATCGTAAATATTAACCATTTTAAATAAAAACTCCTTTTTTAACGACCTAAAAGTCCTTTAAGATTATTATACCATTCGTTGAACTTAGACCCAGTATCATTGATTCCTTTTTGTACTTGTTGACCTAAATTACCAAGCCAGTCTGAATTTGCACCTGTATCTTTGGCTATCTGTTGTGCGCTCTTTTCCTTAAATTGCGTTTGAGAAGTATACGGAAGTAGCCGCTCTAATTCAGATTTATACAAGTGAGTAATTCCAGTTTCTGAAATACCCTCCATATAATGTTCTTGATCAGTCTTATCAAAACCTACCCAAGTTGATAAGACAACATCTGGAGTATAGCCAACGATCCATTGGTCTTTTGTACCAAATCCATAACTATCTGGTACCTCAGTTGAACCAGTCTTACCTGCTACTCTAAAACTTGATGGTTGAGCAGATCTACCAGTTCCTGAAGTAAAGACGCCTAAAAGCATTGATGTCATTTCTTTAGCAGTATTAGTTGAAATAATTCGGTGATTACCAGGATTCTTGTTTTGAGCAATAACATTTCCGCTAGCATCAGTGATTTTAGTAATACAGTAGGATTGATTTGGTAAATTACCTTCGTTAGCAAAAGCACTATAAGCTCGCGCCATCTGCAATGGTGAAACACCAGTTGAAAGTCCACCTAAAGCTAATGCCAAGTTTTGATCACTCTTATTAACGTGAATGCCAAAGTTTTCCACTGATTGAACACCCTTGCTGACACCAATCTTATCTAAAAGCCATACTGCTGGTACATTTTTACTTTGAGCTAGCGCTTCATACATTGGAATCTTATTTGAGTATTGATTATCAACATTCTTTGGTTCATAGCCGTTTTTTCCAAATTTTTGCAGTTTATTAGAAAGTTCAGAATCATAATGATATCCATTCTGCAAAGCTGGTGAATAGACAGCTAGTGGCTTCATAGTCGAACCCGGCTGACGTTTCATTTGGGTAGCACGGTTATAGCCGCGAAAGACATGTTGTCCTCTACCACCAACCATTGCTCGAACAGCCCCAGTCTTTGGATCCATTGCAACACTAGCTCCTTGCACCTTAGTACCATCACTGGCATTCGGTGGGAAATTCCAGCTTTCTTCAAAACTATCTTGTAAGGCAGTTTGATAGCCAGTGTCTAGCGTAGTATAGATCTTTAATCCTTTGTTCATTACGTCTTCTTCTTTTAAGCCATAACGATCTATTGCTTCATCAACAACGGCATCAAAGAAGTAAGGGTAGCGATAGCCATCTTCTTGAGAAAATGTATCATCAAGGGTAAGCGTAGTCTTCTTAGCATTATCAGCTTGTGTCTTAGAAATCTTGCCTGTATCAGCCATCAACCCTAAAACAACATTTCGCCTTGCGATTGCATTATCCATGTGATCAATCGGATTATAGTAGCTTGGACTACGAAGCATACCTGCAATCGTAGCAGCTTCTCCTACTGTTACATCGCTAGCATTTTTTCCAAAGTAGCGTCGTGCTGCATCTTGAACACCCCAAACACCGTTACCAAAATAAGCATTGTTAAGATACATTGTTAAGATGTCTTTTTTAGAATAGACACGATTAATTTCGATCGCAAAAAAGAGTTCTTCTAGTTTTCTAGAGAAAGTCTGCTTTTGCGTCAGTAATGCATTCTTAGCTAGTTGTTGTGTTAATGTCGATCCACCACCAACAATACCCCGGTGGATAAAACTACTGATAGCAGCTCTTGCCATCCCTTTTACACTAAAACCAGGATTTTTATAAAAAGTCCGGTCTTCTGTAGCGATGACAGCATCTTGAATATAAGGCGATATCTGGTTCAGTTCCACAAAAGATCCCTTTTGTGAGTATAGAGATCCAGCCTTCTGATTTTTATTATCATAAATCGTGGTTGTAGTAGAAAGTGCTGCCTTCATATTAGAGATGTTCGAAGTTTTTACCTTAACGGTATAATATGTACAAACGAACAAACAACAGGACAGTAATATTAAAATTAACCAACGCCAAATTTGAAAACGATGGTTGAAGTTTTTAATCGCTAAATGAACACGATGCCAAAACTCATGATTTTGGGAATGCATAAAATTAAAACTCCCTTTTCGTCAATAAACCTAATATGACGATTTTAGCATATCTTTATTTGAAAAATAGTGTTTTAAAGGTTAAAAATTAGATAAGGTGAAAAAATGACTATATACCAATATTCGCTCATATATCCAAGTAATTTAACGCCAATGAGTGTTAATGAACTAATGCGTAAATTGCTTATTCCAAGAAAATGGCGGCACTTTTTACGTAGTGAAAAGAAAATATTAGTTAATGGAAAATATTTACCACTTAATTTTTTAGTAAAACCTGGAGATAAAATTAAAATTCAGCTTGATCATATTGAAAGTGATAAACAACCTTATCCCGCTAGTGGAAAATTGCCTAAAGTTGTCTATGAAGATAATGATATTTTAGTAATTAATAAACCTGCTGGACAAAAGACACATCCCAATTTAAATGAAGAAGATACGGCCTTAAATGACTGTGCAACTTATTTAGGCTATAGTCCTTTTATTGTTCACAGATTAGATATGTTGACAAGTGGACTTTTGTTAGTGGCCAAAAATCCTGCGGTCGTACCAATTTTAAACAGGCAATTAACTGATAAAACATTGCATCGAGAATATTTAGCCTGGATTTCTAACTCTCCACAAATAAAAAATACCGGTATCATTGATCTTCCAATTGGCCACGATCCACATGATCAAAGAAAAAGAATGGTGAGACAAGATGGACAAAAAGCTGTGACTCACTATGAAGTAATAAAAAGAGATAAAGATCGAATACTGGTAAAACTTACATTAGAAACTGGTCGAACTCATCAAATTAGAGTTCATTTAGCTGCTCTCGGTGCCCCAATAATTGGTGATCCCTTATATAATTCGACTTACCAAGATGGGGAACAATTACAGTTAACAGCCTTTCAACTTACCTTTAGAAAACCCTTTAGTTTTGAAAATAAAACAGTGAAATTAGAGAAAAAATAAAAGAGATATGCCAAAACATATCTCTTTTATTTGTGCCTCAAACAGGAGTCGAACCTGCACTCACTTGCGTGAACAGCGACCTGAACGCTGCGCGTCTGCCAATTCCGCCATTGAGGCAACTTTTTGAACACATCTATCATACCAAAAAGTTAATAAAGTTGGAAAGAAAAATATTAATTACAGA
>DBFNNF010000249.1:0-2760 GCA_048407585.1 Lactobacillus johnsonii
AGATTAAAATGGATTTCTTAATCATCTATTGTCATCCTTATGAAAAAAGTTTTAACCATGCAATTTTAGAATCAGTAAAATCAAATTTAGCACATAAGCATAAAAGCTTTAAAGTAATTGACTTGTATCAAGAACAATTCAATCCTATTTATGACAAAGAAGAATTACGTTTATTTCATACTGGTAAAACTCATGATCCTCTAGTAACAAAATACTTAAATTACTTAAGAGAAGCTTCCGCAATAATTTTTATTACTCCACTTTGGTGGAATAGTATCCCGGCAATGCTTAAAGGCTTTATTGACAAAGTTATGAAAGAAGGAAAAGGATTATCCCATACTGTAAGCAAAACTGGTATTCATGGCGAATTAACCAACATTAAACATACTTATGTCCTTACCACTTCAACTTCACCAACTTTTTATGTCAAACTCTTTTTGGGAAATGGTATTAAACGAATTTTTGTTAACAAAACTCTAAAGCAATTAGGAATGCAACATCGACATTGGATTCATTTTGGCGGTGTCACAAATTCTACACAAAAGCAGAGAATAGCTTACTTAACTAAGATTAATCACTATAATTTTTCCTCTCGCAACCATTAGTTGCCTCCAATGCAATCAAAAAGTGGTTGTCTGCAACCGCGATTTTTAATAAATTGAAATCAATCAACAAGGAAAGGACAATCCATATGAGATTAGGTCAAAAAATCACGGAATTACGAAAAAAGAATAATCTTTCTCAAGAAGGCTTAGCTGAAAAAATGAATGTCAGTCGCCAAGCCGTTTCAAAATGGGAAAGTGATCAATCAATTCCAGACATTGAAAAAATCGTTAGCTTATCAGAATTATTTGGCGTCACCACAGATTATTTACTAAAAAGTGGTGCTCCATCTTTTGAAATTAAAACAGCAGATATTCCCGCAGAAGATAAATTACCTATTTTACCTGATGAATTGGTTCAAAAGTATCTCTCTACTGCTAAGAAAAGTTCAAAATTACGCGCTCTATCAACCGCTCTCGCTATTTTCAGTCCAGCATGTATTAGTTTTTGCAGTGCTATTTCAGGATTCCTAATAGGTGCCAGTGATAAAATGCAATTAATCATTTCACTTATTGGATTTGCTGCAACCATTGTAGTTCTTGCAATTTCATTTGGTCTTCTAATTTATAGTTTTCTTATTATGCGTGAATTTAAGCATCTAAATAAACAAAACTTTGACATTATGGAAGAGAAAAAGAAATTAAGGTCTGTTATCCAATCCTTTCATCATACTAATGATAAATATTTAGTTTTATCCTGTATCCTAGCAGTCTTAGGTATTATTGGCCCAGTAATTAGTGGACTCAGCAACTCTAACGGCACAGTCTCTCTTATTGCCTGGGGAATAACTTTTTCAATTTTCAGTGGAGCCGCATATTTCTTTATATCTTATATAGTGCAACTTCGTTATCTTTCTCTTTTAGTTAAATACAGAAAGCATCTACCATCTAACTTACACAAGTTATTTGTTTACGGGAGCTGGATCTATATTTTTTGTATTTTAGGTATAGACTACATTGTTAGTAGATTTATTGAACCTGCTTTTAGTTCTACAAATGTTTTTTATTTAGGAATTATAATCTATTGTCTATTTACATATTTTTTTATTAAGGAAAAAGCAGAATAAGTTTAATAGTAAAAGCCCGCGAAATTAATCGTGAGCTTTTTCACTAGTCTATATTCTGTTGCAAAAAAATTTTCGCTATAATTATATCCACAGAAAATTTTATGAGCGGTGGCTGTTTTTCCTCCCGGAGGTGAGACCTATGGTCCGACATCAATTGGAAAGGGTTCAGCCAGATGAGCGTATACGAGGTCATCTCGTTAATGCTGTTGTTTGGTACTTTTGTGTTAGCATTGCTAACATATATCGACAACCACAACAAAAAATAAAAAACGCCGCTCAATATATAACTTTTGACCGAGTTATTGAGTAGGCGTTTGCCAAAACTATAATTTTGTCACCGCTCTTAAAGCGGGCTGCATGGGAGATCTTCGGATCTCCTTTTTCTTTACTTAAATTATAGCATATTTATTAGTAACTTCGACTTTTATTTTGCTCTACTTGGAACTGAAATAGTCGCACTATCAATTATATGACTTTCCATTTTACGCAAAAAGTCGTTTAACCAATAGCCATCTTTTAGATCAAGTTTTGTGTCTAATGCATACACGGTTAAGGTGTAATAGTGCGTCTTATCAGGAGGCATCGGACCTGTATAGCCTTCAACTGGGCCAGAATTTTCACCTAAAAACTTGCTAATATTACTATTATTTCCTTGAACAAAATCAAGGCTGCTATTCTTAGAATGACTAATATTAGCTGGAACATCTCGAACCGGAAGATTGGCAGCTAACCAGTGAATCCATGTAAATCCACAGACTGGAACTGAATCAAAATCTCTAAAATATATAGCTAAAGTTTTTGCCTTATCAGGTGCATCAGTAATAAAAATTGGGAAAGATCTACTAGGCTTCCCTTCAATTTTTTGATCTTCATTAGCAAATTTACTGTAGCAATCTGGAATAAATCCATTCATAGTTGGAATTTCTATTTTCATTGACGTATCCCCTAAAACTGAGTTTTTTAATTACTATTCTTCTTATGCTACTTCATATTTAAGTACAATTATTTCTCAATTGCCAACAAAACTACTTAATTCAATACTTTAGCCAGTTATCGTGGCGTTCAGCCTAATATACTATAAATTATTTTGT
>DBFNNF010000250.1:0-6959 GCA_048407585.1 Lactobacillus johnsonii
TAAAAAATAACAATTTTACTTCATTAACTTTATTTCCGTTTAATTTTAACTGCTCTTATGCTGATATTCAACTGATTGGGAGGATTTATTAATTAAAAGGAGCAACTTTCCCTTTTAATTAAATATTTATCATGGCAGAAAATTCAACTCATCCACTACAAAATTCACTTCCCGAAAAAAGAAACAATAACAAGAGCAATTTCACTTTTTGGGACAATTTTCCAGAAACTCAAAAAGATATGATTGCCATCAATCGTATTATTTTAAAACATGTAAATACTGTTCCGGGCTTACTCGGAGAGGCCTTAAAAGATACTTTTGCTTCCCCTGGGAAAATGCTGCGTCCTGCTTGTGTAATGCTATTTGGCTCTTTTGGACCAAACGCTAACCAAAAACGCGAAGAACTACAAAAAATAGCAACCTCAATTGAGACTCTCCATAATGCTACCTTAATTCACGATGATATTATCGATGAATCGAGCATGCGCCATGGCAGACCTTCAATTCAAACTAAATATGGCAAACATATCGCAGTTTATGCTGGCGACTATTTATTTGCTCTATCACTCACTCTTTTAAGTGAAAATGCTCAAAGCTTGCACAGCGTTATTGCGGATGGAAAAACGATGCAAAATATCCTAGTCGGTGAAACTGAACAGTATAACAATGCCTATAACATTAATATTTCTGAAAAGGAATACTTAGACCAAATTAAGGGTAAAACTGGAGTCTTATTTGGCCTAGCTTGTTTTATTGGCGCTTATGAGAGTGGTCTTAAAGTAACTAAGGCTCTAAAAGCTAAAAAGTTCGGTGAATACTTGGGCCAAGCTTTTCAACTAAGAGATGATATTTTAGACTATACAACTACTAGTTCTACTTTTAAAAAGCCAGTCTTATTAGACGTTAAAGATGGTATCTATTCTGGGCCCTTAATTTTCGCCTTACAAAACGACTCTACGGGTCGCTTACATGAGTTAGTTAAATTAGGACAAGATTTGACTAAGGAACAACTACAAGAGATAGAAAAAATGGTTAATGACCTTGGCGGGGTAAAACGAGCACAAAAGTTAGCTGATAAATACACTGATAAAGCTTTACACAACTTGCAAAAGCATTGGCCAGACAACAAAACTCGTCAACAGCTTGAAGAGCTGACAAATATTTTATTAAAGAGAAGCTATTAATTAAGAGAATGTTAAGACATTCTCTTTTCTTTCCCTATTCTTTACTAATTCGCTATAATCTTTTTTTGTATTACATTCTAGAAAGTAGGAAAAGAAGTGACTAAGACAAAAGAAAATTCACATTTTTTTGCCTGGTGGGTTTTTATTGCCTCCTGTTTGATTTCATTAGTAGGATTTGGATTAATTGTTAATACTATTGGTTTATTCTTTGAACCAATTAGTAAAAGTTTCCATGTTGGTCGAGCAAGCGTTGCCTTAATGACAACCTTGCAAAATGCTGCTGCCGCAATTACCTTGCTGTTTGCAGGTAAAATTATGACCAAGCTTAACTTGCGTTGGCTTTTAACTTTCTGTTTTGCTGTAATTGGAGTTTCCATGCTTAGTTTATCAGTAGCTCAAAGCTTAACCCATTTTTACATTGCTTGGATCATCATTGGAATTTGCCAACCAATTGCTATTACTTTATCCATCCCTGTCCTATTAGGAAACTGGTTCAATGAAAAATTAGGAACTGTGATGGGAATTGCCCTTGGAGTTTCAGCCTTTGGCGGTACCATCTTTAACCCAATTATCGGTAGCATTATTACCAACTTTGGGTGGAGAGGTGGCTTCATCTGCGAAGGATTACTAATTCTCGGAATTTTAGTTCCTTCAGCATTCTTCTTAAGAGAAAAACCTAACCAAAAACACCAAGCATACGGCAAAGTGAAAAATATACCAGAAAAAGTTCTTGAAACTAGTGGTATTACCCTTAAGGCAGCCCTTAAGACCCCTGTCTTTTATGCTTTAGCATTTGCAATGCTTGCACTGCAATTTGTTTCTGGATCTGTGCAACATATTTCAGGTCATATTACCAGCCAAGGCCTCCCATTAACAATTGGTGCATCAGTAGTTTCTGGGGTAATGCTTGGAGCAGCAGCTGGTAAGATTTCTATCGGTTTTATGCTTGACCGTTTTAATACACGAGCTACTTTATTCATTTATTCTCTATTTGGCTTGTTAGGCTGGAGCGGCGAAATTTTCTTTAAGACTAGTCTTCCACTTATTGCCTCTGCCTTTATTTTAGGTTTGGGTCAAGGTGTGTGTTTAGTTGCTCTTCCTTACCTTATTCGAGAAGAGTTCGGAGCTAAGGACTACAGTACAATTCTTTCAGTAATTAATATGACTGGTGCATTTGCAATGTCTGCATCTGTTTACTTGAATGGTCTTTTATTTGATACTACTGGTTCTTATAACTTCGGTTGGGCAATCAACGCAACTGCTTTTGCACTCAGTTTTGTTGCTTTGTTCCTTACTCTCAAAAAACAAAATGCATCTCAACCATTAGAAGAAAGTATAGATTAAACGTATAGTTATCTATGATAACTTAATATTAGTAAAAGCTTACTCATTGACTTACAATAAATGAGTAAGCTTTTTTTATTAATGTTGGGGTGAAAAAATATGAACAAACATCCAGAATTTTTATTAAACAAGATTAAAAGTCCAAAAGATCTTAAAAAATTAGATTTAAAAGAACTAGAACAACTAGCCAGTGAAATTAGAACCTTGATCCTAGAAAAAGACGCTGCTAAGGGTGGCCACTTAGGACCTGACTTAGGAATTGTCGAAGCTACAATTGCCTACCACTATGTTTTCGATGCACCTAAAGACAAGATTGTTTGGGACGTTTCTCACCAAACTTATCCACACAAAATGTTAACTGGACGGGCTTATGGTTGGCTTGATCCTGATAAGTACGAGGACGTCACTCCTTATTCTAATCCCGAGGAAAGTCCATATGACTACTTTGCTGTTGGTCATACTTCAACTTCAGTTGCTTTAGCAACTGGAATGGCCAGAGCACGGGATATGCTAGGAGAACATGAAAATATTACAGCTCTTATTGGGGATGGTTCTTTAACTGGTGGCTTAGCCTTTGAAGGCTTTAACAATGCAGCTGATGAAAAGCATAATCTAATTATTGTAGTAAATGACAATCAAATGTCGATTGACGATAATGTCGGCGGTGTTGTAACTGCTTTGAAGAAACTACGTGAATCAAATGGTCAAACAGCTGATAATCCATTTACTGCAATGGGTCTTGATTATAAATATGTTGGTCAGGGAAATGATATTAAAGCGATGATTGATGCCTTCAAATCAATTAAAGATATTGATCACCCAATTGTTTTACATATCAATACCCTTAAGGGTAAGGGATATGAGCCAGCTATTGAAAATGAAGCTAGTCACCACTGGGTATTGCCTTTTGATCTTAAGACAGACAAGACCACTGTACCAGCTCCAAAGACTCCTAATCCAACTACTGTAGTTTTGGATTTCTTAAAGAAACATATTGAAAATCAAGAAAACATCTTAGCCATCAATGCTGCTATTCCGGGTGTTTTTGGCTTAGGCGAGATTAAGAATAAGTATCCTAAGAATTACAAGGACGTAGGAATTGCCGAGCAAGAGTCTGTTGCCTTTGCTGCAGGGGCTGTTAAAGAAGGAATTATCCCAGTTTTATTTGAAAACTCCACTTTCTTACAACGGGCTTATGACCAGCTTTCTCATGATGTAGCAGCTAACGACTTACCAGTTGTAATGGTGGTAGCTGGCGGCGGAATTACTGGTACTTCTAAGACCCACTTAGGTATTTTTGACAACGCCATGGTCGCAAATTGGCCAAACTGGGAATACTTAGCTCCTACCACCTTGAATGAATTAAAATCAATGCTTGAATGGGCAGTTAAGCAAAGAAAGCATCCCGTAGCAATTAAATCTCCAGTAAATCCAATTCCAGAAGGTGAACCAGTGGATGAAGACTATTCAACTATTAAGTATGATGTAAAGCCCGGTTCTAAGGTTGCCATCATTGGTTTAGGTGACTTTTATCAATTAGGTAAAAAGGTAGTTGATTTATTAAAGACAGAAAACATTAATGCCACTTTGATCAATCCAAAATCTGCTGCTCACCTTGATTATGACGCATTAGATAAATTGCAAAATGACCATGAATTAGTTGTTACTTTAGAAGACAACAGTATTGATGGTGGTTTTGGTCAAAAGATTGCTAGCTACTATGGTCCAACCAAGATGATGGTTAAGAATTATGGTGCTAAAAAAGAATACACTGATAATGAACCAAAAGAATCTATCTACAAGCGCGACCATTTAATGCCTGATCAAATTGTTAGTGATATTTTAGAAATTCTAAAGTAAGTCAAATTCATATTTAGAAAAAGGGTAAATTGTATTAATTCGATACAATTTACCCTTTTTGATTATTCAAATAATTTAGGATATTTTTTCTGAAATTGAGCTATTTTGTCATAGCTTTGGTCTAAATCATGTTCTACTTCTCGATAGATTGGAATTATATCCTGGTAGACCTGCACATTTTTTGGATTTGGAAAGTAGACTTTACTGTCATCTATTTCTTTCACTATTTTGTCTAAGCTATTCTCGTCATTCAAGCCTAACTGTGCTAGAAACATGGCTCCTAAAGTTCCACTTTGATCATTTTTTATTACCACTACTGGTAAATTAAAAATATCAGCAATTAACTGCCTTACAAAATCACTTCTTACAAAGCCGCCAGTAACTCTCAATGCTTCTGGTTCCCCTATCTTTTCGCGCAAGCCTCTGGCTGCACCTAAAAGATTAAAGACAATACCTTCTAAAACACTCCGCGCCATTTGCGGTTTAGTGTGATTTCGACTTAATCCAATAAAAGATCCACGAGCCTGAGCATTCCAAATTGGTGCTCGCTCTCCCCCTAAGTAGGGATGAAAAATTAAGCCATTACTGCCTGCAGGAACAGTTTCAGCAACATTAATAAAATCTTCTGCAGTTTGGTCGGGCCCAAAAATCGTTTTTCTAGCCCACTCAAAGACGATTCCACCATTGTTTACCGGACCACCAAGAAGATAATGACTTTTATCGACTGGATAACAAAAGAAACGATTTTTTGAGTCAACTATTGCTTTAGGTGCAATTGCTCTTACAGCCCCTGATGTACCAACATTTAGTGCAAAGTATTTTTTATCTAAAACACCAACACCAATTGTTGATAAATATCCATCACTAGCTCCTAAAATAATTTTTGTTTCAGAATTTAAACCCAATTTTTGTACATATTCTGCTTCTACTTTTCCAACCACATATTCTGGTTTAGCTATGCTTGGCAATTTTTCTGGATCTAGTTCAATTTTATCAAGTAATTTCCTATCCCAAGTTAAAGTGTGGAGATTAAGCAAGCCAGTTCCAGCTGCCATAGTTGTATCGGTGACGATCTTGCCAGTTAAACGCCAAATGATATATTCTTTAATTCCAATCCACTTTTGCACTTGTGCAAAAAGTTTAGGATTTTCTTCTTTAATCCACAATAATTTATACACAGGAGCCATTGGATGAGGCGGCATCCCTGTCTGTTGATAAATATCTTGCGCAAGTCCACTTTCTTTTGCTTGCGCCACAATCTGGCTACTTCGATTATCCGCCCAAGTAATACTGTTAGTCAGTACTTGATTGTCTTTTCCAATACCGATTAAACTATGCATTTGACTTGACCAAGAAATTGCTTTAATTTTTCCTGCAACTCTTTTACTTAAGTCGAAAATAATCTTTTGAACAGCATCAAATATTACTTGTGGATCTTCTTCAGCCTGATCTACTTGTTCTTGAATTAAAGGATAAGGAATTGATAATTCTTCAATCTTTTTACCATTTTCTTGATACAATACACCCTTACTTGCTGTTGTTCCGATATCCATCCCAATTATATAGTCCATAAGCCGCCCCTTTCTCCTAGAATATATTTTCTCACAAAAAAAGAACAATCCCTAGAGATTGTTCTTTGGTGGTCAAACAATGCGTGACCACTGTGCGTAGAATTATTGTTTTTAGGTGATGTTACTTCTTAAGATTTTCGTTGACGAAGGCTTCGATCTTATCGTCAGAGTCTTTCAAGAACGGAAGCATGTCACTTTCCGTCTTCATGGTATCTCTACCATTCTTTTCCATAAAGTAGTCCCAAAGTGCGTCTCTAACAGGCATGTCAGAATCGCTCCAATCAAAAACTTCCTTCATGTGACGGTCTAACAATTCTGTCTTAATAACTTCATCTGCCATCTTAAAATTACCTCCTAAATAAATTCTACAAGTCTTATTATAGTCTTTTTATTCGTTCTATGCGAATTTAAAACAATTCTTTCCGCATTTTCGCCTTACAACGAGCTTTTGCTTGTAGTAATTGATAACGACTATAATTTGTCTCCTTACTCGCCTCTTCAATCGTTAATTCTCCTAGAAAAACTTTGAGAGCAATTACTTCTTTTTCCGACAACTTGTTAATAAATTTTTGATACATTTCCTTTCTAGGTGTGATGTGCATCTCTTCAACTTCTTCTTTAATCAAATTTTTATGCACCACATTGTCATAGGAAATAGCTTTAGTAAAAGACGTTCTTTTCTGGGCTAATTCATATCTTAAGAGTGATCGGAGATGATTATAAAATTTTGTCCGATAATATGCTCCAAAACTATTTGCTCGTTTCTCATCGTAGGTACAGCAACTTTGATAACACATGATTAATGCTTCTTGTTCCCAGTCATCATGATCAAAATTACGAATGAAAAAATTTAGCTTTGCTCCATTGATTAAAGGCCGATACCGCTCTACTAGTTCATGCAAAGCTTCCATATCTTGCTCTTCCTTTACAAGTCGAATCAAATAAACTTCATTCAATCTTTCCATTCCGGAAATTCCTCCTTTTCTATTTTGTAATAAGA
>DBFNNF010000251.1:0-10429 GCA_048407585.1 Lactobacillus johnsonii
TTAATAATATTTTTTCAAAAAAGGCAAGTAAAAATTTTATTTTTCACCTTCAGCCTCTTTAATATTAAAGCCTGGAATACCGCTAAACCACTTCTTTACCAAGGCATCATACGTCCCATCTTTTTTTAATTTTACGAGTGCACGATTAATTGCATTTCTCATTTGCGTCTGTCCTTTATTGACAGCAATTCCATAAGGCTCATTGGTGTAGGTGCCCCCTACAAGTTTATAGCCCTTGTTTTCTGTTGCAATTCCGGCAAGCAAACCATTATCAGTAGTCATGGCTTGACCTTGACCGGCTTTAAGGGCAGTAAATGCTTGACCATAATCATCAAATTCTAATACCTTTGCCTTAGGTGCAAATTTTTTAACATTGGCAACTGCTGTTGTACCTTTTACAGCTAATGCAGTTTTACCATTCATATCTTTAATGCTCTTGATTGTTGAATCATCTTTTACAAGCAGTGATTGACCAGCATAAAAATATGGGTCACTAAAATCAATTTGTTTTTTTCGTTCTGGCGTAATCGTCATTGCCGCTAAAACTGCATCAATATTTCCATTTTTCAAAAGTGGAATTTTTGTTTTTGCAGTAGTTTGTACAAAGTTTGCCTTAGCATTTTTTCCTAGTATTTCTTTAGTTAAAGCATTTGCTAAATCAACTTCAAAACCTTCAATTTTTCCGGTTTTAATACTCATTAAACCAAATAAACGGGTATCCGCCTTAACGCCCCAAGTAATTTCATCACTTTTTTTAACTTCTTGGTAGACGTTACGAGTATTTTTTTGACATGCCGAAAGTAAAAAAACGCTAAATAAGACAACAAATAAAGAAAAGAATCGTAGCTTTCTCTTCACTTTTTAAACTTTCCCCCTAACCAAAATTAGAGGGAAAGAGTCCCTCTAATTTATTATTCAAATGCCATTTGATTAGTATACAAGCCATAATAGAAACCACGCTTCTTAATTAATTCATCGTGATTTCCTTCTTCAATGACATTTCCATCTTTCAACACTACTATTTTATCTGAATTTAAGATAGTCTTCAAACGGTGAGCAATAACAAAACTGGTTCTGCCCGCAATAACTGCATCCATAGCTTTTTGAATCTTGGCCTCAGTAACAGTGTCTACATTAGAAGTAGCCTCATCCAAAATTAAAAATTCTGGGTCCGTTAATATTGTTCGAGCAATTGAAATTAATTGCTTTTGACCAGTAGAAAAGACGGAGTTCTCTTCTGAAACTTGAGTATCATATCCGTCAGGTAGGGTCATAATGAAGTCGTGAATATTAGCTTCTTTTGCGGCTGCAATTACTTCATCTCGGCTCGCATCTGGCTTACCATATTTAATATTATCCTCAACCGTTCCAGTAAATAGAACAGAATCTTGTAAAACAATACCAACATTATTTCTTAAAGATTCAAGTGTAATATCACGAACATCAACACCGTCAAAAGTTACTTTACCACTATTTACATCATAGAAACGATTAATTAGGTTCATAATCGTAGTTTTTCCTGAACCTGTTGGTCCAACAACAGCAACTGACTTGCCTTTATCCACATCAATTGAAACGCCGTGCAAGATCTCTTTATCAGCGTTATAGCCAAAATGAACGTTTTCTAATTTAACGCCCTTTTTGATTCCTTTAAGAACTTTTCCATCAGGTACCGTATTTTCCTCATCTTGTTCTTCAACAGTTGCCAATCTTCTAGCACCAGTTAAAGCAAGTTGTGTCATTGAATAAATAGATGTGAGTTGTGTTAAGGGTTGGAAATATGTTTGTGAATATTCAACAAAGGCAACAATTAATCCTAATCCAATTGCTTGACTGACTTGGCCACTAACAATTAGCCATGCCCCACCACCAATTACAATGGCTAAATTTAGTAAAGAAATTCCTTGTAGTAAGGGGAAGAGCATCCCAGAATAAAATTGACCTTTGAACATAGCGCTACGAACATCGTTATTGTATTTTTTAAAGTTTTGAACAGATTCTTCTTGCAAGCCGTTAGTAATAATTACTTTTTCACCATTGATCTGTTCATTTACATAACCATTAAGATCACTAATTTTATCTTGTTGCTTATCTAAATAAACTCTCGCCTTCTTCATAATAACTACACTAATAATTAAAATGAATGGCGTTGTTGCTACCGTAAATAAGGCCATAGTTGGATTTACGATAAACATCATAATGATAGTCCCGATTAATAATGCACCTTGAGAAATAATTTCAAAAATTGCATTATTCAAGGCATTAAAAATATTATCTAAGTCTGAATTAAATAGAGATAATAGTTTTCCATCTTGATGAGTATCAAAGTAGCGAATTAACATTCTTTGAAACTTAGCAAATAAGTTTTCTCTCATATCGTTAGTAGCATTTGCAGTGAATTTTGACATTACCATCCATGCAATAAAGGAGGCGATAATTCCGGCTGCATATACACCGACCATTGATCCTAAAGCCTGATAAAAGCTACTTAAATCATGAGTACGGCTAGCTACTTTATTAACTGCCTTAGTCAATTCTTGAACAGCATTTCCTAGGAAAAGAGGACCAAGCACTTGACTCAAAGTCGAAATCAAAGATAAGACGATAACAATTGTAACGCCTTTCCAATAATTCTTTAAATACTTGGCAAAGTATTTTAATGCTTTTTTAGTATTACTCATCAATTTCACCTCTCTTTTCTTTAGCTTTTTGTGTGCGATAAATATCTTGATAAATTAGGGAAGTCTTCAGTAATTCTTCATGAGTTCCTTCGGCAACCAATTTTCCATCATCTAAAACTAAAATTTTGTCTGCATTCATCACTGATACTATCTTTTCAGCAATAATTACTGTTGTTGTATCTTTTAAATCATGCTCTAAAGCTTCCTGAACTAATTTTTCAGACTTAGCATCTAAGGCTGAAGTAGAGTCATCTAAAATCAAAATCGGTGGTTGACCAATAACACCACGAGCAATTGATAAACGTTGCTTTTGACCACCCGAGAAGTTAGCTGATCTTTCTTCCACTTCATGGTCAAATTGATCTGGGTATTGACCGACAAATTCCTGTGCTTGGGCAATTTCTGAAGCACGTTTTAATTCATAATCGGTCGCATCTTCTTTTCCTTGACGCAAGTTAGAGGCAATTGTTCCAGAGAATAAAATTGCTTTTTGTAAAACCATTGAAACAGTATTACGAAGTGATTTTTCACCAATAGTCTTTAAGTCTTTGCCACCGATTTTTATTGTTCCTTCAGTTGGATCATAGAGACGTGGAATAAGTTGAGCCAGCGTACTTTTACCAGATCCTGTTGCTCCAACAATACCAACCATTTCACCTGGTTCTACCTTAAATGAAATATTCTTTAAGGTTGGCTTATCGCCATCAGGATAAGTGAAAGAAACATCGTCAAATTCAATACTTCCCTTTTCTGGTGCAGTTGGTGCATTAGGATCAAACTTAACATCTGGTTCAGTATCAAGAACTTCTTTAATTCTTCTTAGAGAAACCATCCCACGAGTGAAGTTCATAATCACAAAACCACCAATTAAAATTGCAAAGAGCAAAGTTAAAATATAAGAAACATATGGTGATACAACTGCAACATCAGTTGGAGTTAAATTAGCACTGCGTCCTACTAAAAAGACAACTAATGCAATTACTAAATAAGCAATTAACATGAAAGCTGGCATAATAGTAGAAATCCAGTAACCAATCTTAATATTTAATTCGTTTAAATCATCAGAAGTTTCGTTAAATCTCTTAATCTCATTTTCTCCTTGATTAAAAGATTTTACTACACGCACACCCTGTAAATTTTCTTTAACGCGAGTAGAAATTTTATCCATGTAGTGTTGGAATTTAGCAAAAAGTTTATTCATATTTTGAATAACAATGTATCCAACCCCCATCATTAAAGCTAGCATTAATACAGGAGCCCACCAATATTGAGGAATGGTAATAATACTCAATACAAATGATCCAATTAAAATAATTGGCATTCTGAGTAATTGCATGAATAAGATCATCATCATATTCATAACTTGGTTCATATCATTAATTAAACGAACAACTAATGAACCACTAGAGAATTTTTCAATATTTCCAAAAGAAAAACTTTGAATCTTGGCATAAGTTTCTTCACGTAAATCTGAAGTTATTCCCTGGGCAATTTTTGCAGCATAATATACGTTAAAAATACCAGCAATAATTGCTAATAAACCGAGTACAACTAATCCAATTCCATCTCTTAAGACAACACTTTGATTATCCGCTAAAATTGCTTTTTGGATATTTTCTAATAATCTTGGCTGCCATAAGGTTGCAAAAGCAGAAATCAGAATTGTAATAATCGCTAAAATTATTTCCTTACGATAATTTTTGAAGTGTGGCTTCAAAATTTGCATCTATTATTCTCCCTTCTTTCTTAAAAGCTCCCAAAAGGTATCACTCCACTCTTCATTTAGAGCTACTAACTGTTCCATCTTTTGTGCGCCCATTTTTTGTGCAATTTGCTTTTCAATTTCAAATAACGGAGCCATTTTCTTTTTAGCGTATTTTTTTCCTGAAGCAGTTAGCTGGCAGTACTTAACCCGATTATCTTCTGGATCAATTGTCAGTTCTAGATAATCTTGTTCTAGTAAGCGGTGAATTCCTTTATTAATAGATTGCTTTGGTAAGTCACTTAAGTTGACCAGATCTTTTTGCGTTAATCTTTGGCGCATTAATAGTTCATACAAAATAATGGTCAGATAACTTGGCATGCCATGTTGTCTATCCCACTCTGCATAAGCTTTTCCACCTCGGATAATTGCAAAATTCAACTTTTCAGTAGCAGTTAGTTCCATACTTCACCTCACAAAAATAGTCTCTGTAGATACTAATTAATTAACTATATTAGTATCCACAGAGACTATTGTCAATAACTTTTTATTATTCTTTCCATAAAAAATCAATTAAAAGTTTATCAACTTCTTTATTTTCATGTAATTTGCTATGCTGTGCATTCTTACCCTTAATTTCTACCTCACGGTATGATTTTGCACGGCCATTAATTAAATACTTATAACTTTGTGCCGATGTTACAGAAACTGATCCGTCAGAATTTGAACCATCCTCTTTATTACCATAGATATTTAAGACCTCAATTTGTCTCGGATAGTGTTTCCGTAAAGGTAATAATTGCTTAAAGCCATCACTATAGATATCCGGTTCTCCGGTTTTCTTATTTTTGATTTTAGCCTTTTGCCCAGCTTCTTCGCCTAGGTAACCATCGTAATGCCCTGCAATTGAAACTACTTTATTAATCTTAGGCAATTTTTTATTGTCATAGTTTTCATTAATGTAGTTAGCAATCTGTAAATTTCCCATTGAATGACCAACTAAATTAATCTTTGCATAATGATATTTATTAGAGATTGCAGTTATTACATCTTTTACATATGACGTTTTTCCACTCTGATTATCTTCTAGATTAACTTTGATAATTGGATTTTTTGCATTTTTTGGAATCGTACCGTTAAGTTTAACAGTGCCATTTTTACTTACATCTGCTTGAATAATGGTATTACTTACACCAGCCTTTTTTGCGGCATTCGCCATTTGGGTCTCCGCATTCGCGCTTGACCCCCAGCCATGAAAGAAAAATGTTGGAATTGTTTTAGTATTGGTTAAAGATGCAGTAACCTTTTTAGCAGGAACATTTTGAGCTTTTTGACTACATCCCGCTAACATGAATAAAAATAATGCAACAAAAAAACTAGCAAGATAAATCTTTTTCTTCTTCATAATTATTTCCTCTCACACTTACTTTTCTCCAGTATACAAGGACAATTATCAATTGAAAAATATTTATTCTTACTAGTTTTCTATCGTTAAAAGCTATATTTAGTTTCTTTTAGCTTCTTTTGTTAAAGTTTTTAAGCCTGGTAAAGTAATCATCACAACAAAGCTAAGTAAGTATAAAGCTGATAAAAAGCCCATTACTACGCCTAAGTTATATTTATCCATTAAAATACCTATTACTACTGATGAAAATCCACCGATTGCTCTGCCGACATTAACAATAATATTATTAGCACTCGACCGAATTTCTGTTGGATATAATCTACTGATTACAGCGCCATAGCCACCAAACATCCCATTTGAGAAAAAGCCAACTACAGCTCCAATAATCAAAAGCATCGTCATGTTTTGGGCCAAACTTAATGTATAAACCATTAAAGCTGAACCAACCAAGAAAATTGCAAAGGCTCTTCTCGGACCAAAGTAGTCAAAAATTGAACCAAATGTCATCATCCCAATGCTCATTCCAATAATCGTAGAAATCATCCAAAGACTAGAATTTGAAACATTTAAATTCAATTGCTTTTGCACAATTGTGGGAAGCCAGTTCATTAAACCAAAGTATCCAGCAATTTGAACTGTCATCATAATCATTAGACCCACGGTTTGCCAAGCAAGATGTGGTGTTGAAAACATTTTTTTAGCCACATCCGATAATAAGGAATTACTTTCACTAGCTTGAGCCTTAATAAATTGTTCACTTTCATGGACGTGTTTTCTAATGAAGATGGTTAAAATTACTGGAAGAATCCCTACTAAAAATAGCATATGCCAACCTGCTGCTGGAATAATCCAAGCTGCAATTAAAGCCGCCAAAATTGCTCCAATTTGGCCACCAATCGCTGCTACTGAGGTCATTTTACCAATTTGTTCTTTATGAAAGTTCTCAGCAATTAAAGCAATTCCGACACCATATTCTCCGCCTGCTCCAATTCCTGCTAAAAAACGAAGTGCATAGATAAGATAAATATTATTGGCGAATGCCATCAAAGCTGTCGCAATTGCAAAAATAATTACTGTATGGCTAAATGTTTTAACTCGACCAATCTTATCACCTAAAATTCCAAAGGCGATTCCACCAACTAACATCCCTAAATTAGTAATCGTTGAAATAAAGCCAGCCTCCCCACCTGACAAGTGGAGATCAGCAATCATCGAACTCATTGCAAACGATAAAAAAAGCACATCCATATTCTCAAGCGCAAAACCTGATGAAGTAGATGCAATAACCCACTTCTGATTTTTGCTTAGAGTATGTCTGTGCTTAACCATTGTATCCATATTAAATTCCTCCAAAACGAATGCTCTCTGTCATTCAATTATTTCTTCAGAACTTATTCTACTCGTTTTTTTATGATTTACAATCCTAGATTATAAGTCTGGGTCTCTTCTAAAGTGCAATGGTGATTTCTTTATTTGCTTTGTGATTAACTTACCAATTAATTCTTGGTAGTCTTTAACTGCTGTATGAGCTAAGTCTTTGTTTGCTTTATTAATTAAGTCTAACTTCTTTGCAGGATCTTTTTCTTTATCAACTTTGACATCATATTCTGCGCGCATTTGACTTAATTTTTGTTGTGTAGCATTTCTAGCTTGATACAATTGCAAACCATAGTCTTTCCATGAACGATCAGCTAAGACTTGTGCTTCCTTGTAGATCCAATATGCTGAGTTTGAAGCATACTTATCTTTGCCGTGTCTATAGAAGCTTGGCACTACGCTACCTTGTGGATAGAATGGAACATATACATTTTGACAAGTAATGCCTAATGATAACCAGTGAATCCAATCCTTACCTTTAAGTTGTAGTAAGTGTGACTCCTCAGTAAAGTCAACACTAATTGGACGATATACAGCTGTATCTTTATTAACAGGATTTGCTACATCATATTTAGTTCCATCGTAGTGATCTCTCAAGACTCTTTGAGCATCAGTTATTGAAATTGGATGGTCTGCCTTTTGAATAAATGGAATATCAAAGCTGCTTGGTTCTTGCTTAATAGAAGGACTTAAGATTCTTTGGCCAGTCCAAACACGAGCAGTATTATATGTTAAATCTAATAAGTTATGTGTACCAAAAATACGACGCCAATTAAATGGCTTATTATTTGGCCATAAATTATGTTCTTCAACAAATTTTTGTAAACCAGGAGCAGTAATGAAGTTATCAGAGTCATTAAAGTCAATTTCTTGAATTGCCAATTCATTAGCAGCTACAGCATAGCAATCATCTGGAATACGTTGTGCTACCCAGTAGTGAGCAGTACCAATTTCGAAGTACCAAGCTTCTTTAGGATCGGCAAACAAAATACCATCTGATTCACCTGCAGTATGATCTTTAATAATCTTAGCAAAGCGAGCAATAGCTTCGCGGGCTGTCTTTACATAAGGCAAAATACAAGTTACCATTGCTTCTTCAATGATACCGGTCTTCTTAAATGGATCAAAAGATTGAACTTGGTCATTAGCATAGGTTGTTTCAGTAGCACTCATTGCTACACCAAATTGGTTAATTCCGGATTCCTCATAAACACCCTTCTTGTCACTCCAATTTGGAGTTGAAGAATAAGCATATCTATGAGTTGGTAAATCCATTTCAAACTTATTCAAGTTAGACTTAAAGTGATTATTAGGAATATCCTTTTCTTCATGAAAAGCTAAATGCTTAGCACAGTTTGGCTTATCATCTTCATTACGTCCAATGATAATGCTGCCATCTGTAGTAGCATTTTTCCCAATTAAAATTGATGTACATGCACTGTGATTACTTTCAATCATTATATATCACACTTTCATTTAAATAACCTTTCTTATTCATTTTTCATTGTATTACCTTAGGCGCAAAAATTTTACTAAAACGCATTTTCAAAAGTGTGAGCTAATGCTTTCATAAAAAAATAAGGAAAGATTCGAATTACCCATCAAATCTTTCCTTATTAAATATTAAATTATGTTTGTTTTATTCAGCATCTGCCATTAAGTTATGAATTTTCTTAGTAAAGAAAAACATCACTACACCAAACAATACACTAACAATTCCAACTGCTAAGAAGTATGCGACTTCAGTTTTACTTGAGTAGTATTTAACAATTTGGGAGTTAATAGCTTGGCCAGTGGCATCTGCTAAGAACCAAAGACTCATCATCTGTGAACGGAAAGCTTTTGGTGCTAAACGTGTAGTTACAGATAAGCCAATTGGAGAAATAAGCATTTCAGCAATTTCAACAATAAACCAAGAACCAACTAGCCAAAATGGACTAACTCGTCCGTTTGTTCCATAAAGCATTCCTGGAAGGGCCATCCACATATATGAAAGACCAGCAAAGACCAAACCAGCAGCAAATTTACCAGCAGCACTTGGTTGTTTCTTCCAGTTATCCCATAACCATACAAAGAATGGGGTCAAAATCATGATAAATACTGGGTTCAAAGTTTGGAAGTTAGCAGCGGTAAAGTGCCATCCTCCGATATGAAGTACTGTTCTTTGGGCAGCAAATAGAGCCAAAACAACAGAACCAGATTCTTCAATTCCCCAGAAAATAGAAGCTGCAATAAATAATGGAATGTAAGCCCAAACTTTTGAGCGTTCCTCTTTTGTAACTTTAGGGCTTCTAAGCATTAAAACAAAGTAATAAATTGGTAAGGCAATAGCAACAATAGTAATTAAAGTAATAATATTATCAATATTTAATTGACCAAAAGCAGCCATTAAACCCAATACTACTGCTAAAGCTAAAACTCCTAAACCGATTCTCTTTAAGACTTTGTTACGAGTTTCTGGATCGATTGGATCTGTTGGGTGCATCCCATCCTCAGAGAGATACTTTCTACCACCCCAAACATACTGTACTAAACCAAAGAACATTCCAACTGCTGCCAAAGAGAAACCAGCATGGAAGTTAAAATGATTTCCAAATAAATTAAGGCCAAAACCTTCACTTGCCCAAGGAACTAACCACGGAGCAAGTGCTGATCCTAAGTTAATACCAAACACAAAGATACTGAAACCAGCATCACGTCTGCCATCATCTAATGAGTATAGGCCACCAACCATATCAGAAACATTAGGCTTGAGTAAACCTGTACCTACCACAATGAATGCGATCGAAATATATAAACCTACCTCTGCCATTGGTAGGGCTAAAATAATGTGTCCAATCATAATAAGGACACCACCAAAGAAGACAGTACTACGTGCTCCCCAAATTCTGTCTGCTAGCCATCCACCAGCTACCGTAGAAAGATAAACAAGTGAACCGTAGATAGACATGATTGAAGCAGCCGTGGCTTCATTCATTCCTAGTCCGCCACGTTCTACAGCATAATACATGTAGAAGAGCAAAATAGCACGCATACCATAGTAACTAAATCTCTCCCACATTTCAGTGAAGAACAAGGTGGACAAGCCACGAGGTTGTCCAAAGAAAGTCTTCTCTGTTGTTGAATTATTCATTAAAAACTATCCTTTCTGTATTATGTGTTTTATATACACAGAAAGGTTTATTTTATACCTATTTATAATAGATAGTCAAATTGGTATAGTCCTTTATATTAAAGTAAGCATTCATTTTTATTCTGAATGCT
>DBFNNF010000252.1:0-7582 GCA_048407585.1 Lactobacillus johnsonii
AGGAGTTTTTATTGCTATTATTTTATTCTTTAGTATCAAAAATAATTGGCAAAGATTCAGAAAACAATGGTGGATTATAGCTTATATTGGCGTTTTAATCTTATACTCAATCTGTCACCTAATTTCGGTAAGAAATTTTACGGGTGTGGACGCAACAGGCTTCCATTATTCACCAAAAGTTGAAATTTTTTATCTAGTGAGAGCCTGTCTACCACTGATTGTTATTTATATTACTTCATATAGCGACTTTAAGGCTAAATACTTTTTCCGGGTAATTCAAGGTATTTCAGGCATATATTCATTAACAATTGTTATCTCGAATCTATTTCTTTTTTCATTAACTTCATACCATACTACTGAAGCTAAAAGAATTAGTGCTAATATTTTTTCTTGGTTTACTCAAACAGATTATCCTTTTAATGCCTTAGCTTCTAAAGGAATTTTCTTTCAAGCTAATACTTTATCGGCTATTTTGTTCATGATCATGCCTATTATGCTCTATATTCTTTATAAAGAGTTTAATCTTTTGAATATAGTTTTAGTTAGTGCTCAAGCATTAGCAATGTTAATGCTTGGAACAAAAGTTGGAAATTTCGGACTGATTATTAGCTTAGTGGTATTTTTATTAGTCTTCTTAATCCACAGTTTAATTTTGAAGAATACTAAGTTTTCAGCCAAATTCTTAATTACATTAATTTGTATACTAACTGCCTCGGCTGCTATTTTCCCTTATAGTCCAACTCTCAGACGATCTTCACTTGAAAGTGGTGTAGCTCAAAAGAGAAGTCATCTTGGTGACAAGAAGAAGCTTGACCAAGAACTTAATGCTGGACTGAAAAGATATAAGGGCAAAAAACAAGAAGAATATCTAAAAGAATTTATCAAAAAAAATTACTGGGTCTATTCTTTAAAACATGATCTAGTATTGGAGCATTACACTTATCAAAATGATCCATACTACTGGCTTGAAGTGATGAAAAGACCAGCAAATGAACGCCTAAATTATCGACATCTAGAAAAAGATATCTTAAGCCGCGTTATGAAAACTGATAAAAACAAATCAAATAAATTGTTTGGTATTTCTTTTAGCCGTGAAAATAATATTGCCCCACTAGAGCGAGACTTTTTAGCACAATATTATTCAATGGGAATATTAGGAGTCATCCTCTTAGATGTTATTTACTTATTTGTTCTAGGTTATGGTATCTTTTATTGGCTATTCAATAAAAAAGTAAGATCCTTTTTAAACTCTTCGCTATTACTATCAGGAGGATTTATCTTGTTTGCTGCTTTTTATGCAGGTAATGTACTTGAATACTTATCAGCAACTTTAGTAATGGCATTTATCTTAGGATTTTTATTGCAAAATATTCGCTATAGTCGATATTCAGAAATATCTTCTAAATAACTAAACAAAAGACCTTATTTCGAACTGTATTCATCGAAATAAGGTCTTTTTATTACTAAATTATCTTTATTATTTTAATTCTCTTACAAAAGTACGGTCAGGTACTCTAATTAAGTAGTATCTAGCTGCTGTCTTACCGGCATGCATTCTTAACCCATTCTGCCAGTTTTTCTTATACGTAGCCGTATAAGTAGCCACATAAGCATTTTGGTAGCGTGCATCTGCTTGGACTAATTGCTTAGATGAATAAGGAATAGCTCCCGCTTGAACAGACATTGGATTTTTTCCGTCAGAAATTGTAGCATAATTACTCGTAACAGTTACTCTGTTTCCGTTACTATAAAAAGTATATGTCTGAATTGGAGTCTTTTTATTGTCAGATTTAGCGGTGACATAGTATGAGCGTTTATTGCCCGCTGTTAAAATTAATGGTTGATATTCAATTTTACTAGATAAAACCTGTTTATTTTCTAAATCAGGATTGTAAAATAAAGTAATGCTAAACATATAGATCGCACCGCATAAAAGAACTAAAACTTCTAAAATATCTAACAAGGTAGTTTTCCACTCAAAGCGTTTGCGATCTTTAACAATCATTATTAAGTGACGTTTTCGAATATTTTGTACAATAAAAATTAAATATAAAACCAGAATTAACCAGGCCAAAATACCTAAAATATTCCATCCAAGTGTCATAAGGGACCCTCCATTTTCTTTAAGTTAAGTATACGGTACTTAGTGGCGTTTTTAAAACTTTTTTTGATTTGACTTTAACTTTAAAAATCGCGACAATTGAATATGTAGAAGGTAGTTTTGGTATATAACGATAGGCAAAACTATGGTAAAAATAGCTTTTTATACAATTACAGGACAAACGCAACGGTTCATAGATAAAACGGGGCTTGATGCACATCGAATTGAGGATGCTCATCCTCAATATCAAATGAATGATAAATATATTTTGATTTTACCTTCATATCAAGATTTTATGATGGATTCCGTTGTTGATTTTTTAACATATAAAGATAATAAAAAAAATCTTTTAGGATTAATTGGATGTGGTAATCGTAACTTTAACGATCTTTTTGGCCAAACAGCAAAAAAGATCTCGGTTACATTACATGTTCCTATTCTTTACTTACTAGAACTTAGTGGCAATTCGACTGACGTCAAAAATGTTCGTCAAATTGTTATGGAAGCTCGAAAAAAAGAAAAAGGTGCACAAAAAGATTTACCAATTCAAAATCCAGCTCTTAGCAATATTAGTTTCTTAAGTGACTTCAGGCAGAAAAATGAATAAAAAACCTTATTATAAAGCAAACAACTGGAACACTGTAGAAGAGCAAGTAGATCGTTCTGCTTGGGCGAGATTAAATGATATTGTTTATGAACCTCGTCGTGTTCCAATTTATAAAGATCAGAAAGAGTTTCTTCATCTCCCTAAAAACGAACAAACTGTGATTTTGCACAGTTTTGGCTCTTTAACGCTCTCTTCTACTCTCCAAATGAAAGTAGCTCTATCCGAAATAAAAAAAGATGCTGAAAATTCTGAAGAAGTTGCTGTATATAATGCACTTCAATATCTAGAATCCATTAATAATAAGGCATATAGCTATGTATTAGCTGAATTTTCTGATTCTAAAAAACAAGAAGATGCCTATGAATGGGCAAACCAAAATCCTTATCTACAAAAAAAGATGAAACTTCTAAATACAGTATATCAATCAGGAAATACTATTCAGAAAAAAGCTGCTCACGTTTTTCTATCAACTGGCCTTTATCATTCATCATTTTTTGGCCCGTTATATTTATTCGGACAACATAAATTACCAAGAACGGCAGAATTGATTAAATATGCCCTTAGAATTACAACTTTAAATGGTATTTATACCGGAATTAAGTTTCGGCGAGATTTTTTCAAACTTTCTAAGAAAGAACAGAAAAAAGTGCATGATTGGGTATATGATCTATGTGATAACTTATATGACAATGAGCTTAGCCATATTAAACTCTTATATCAGAATACTGATCTTGAAGATAAGGTAGAGCATTATATTCATTACACATTAAATAAAGCTCTTATGAATTTAGGACAAGAGCCAAAATATCCAGAAAATGTTGAGACTTTAGATCCAATTTTGACCACTGGTCTGATGGAAAGCGCAATGATTGAGGATTTCTTCTTTTACACTAATGCCCATCCCATCCTAAAAATGCGTGAAATAACAAAATAAGGAGTTAGCATAAAGGCTAACTCCTTATTTTGTTTTCTTAGTTTTTGTTTCGGGTTTTTGATAATTGCGAATTACTTCAATTTTTTCTTCAATTGCTTTTACTAGTAATGCACTATACTTTTCTGGATCAGCTACAATTTCATCACTTGACCCCAGAATATCAATTCGGAAGTGAGAAACATTTACATATTCTGAAATAGTTTCAAAATAGATGTTTACTTCATACTCATCTTCATTATTACAAAAATTACTAATTTTTTTGTAGTTAGCAAATGGAAGATTAATGATATTACTTTCAAGGGCAAAAGTCATTGGTCTTCTTCCACTAATGGCCAGCTGCGTTTGAATGAGGGAGTCATGTTTAAAAGCCTGCACAGCTTCATTAATCATTTTAGTTGCAATATTTTTTAATTTTGTCTTAGTTATTTCGCTATATTTAATTGTCTCAAGATCTTGAAGATAATCTTGTTCTTCAATTTTTTTAGTTATTTCTTCTTGTTTAATTTTCACGATAAAAATTCCTTTGTGTATCCTTTTTCATTACTAAGATACTCAATAAATCTTTTTCATGCAACTACAAAAATTAACTACTCGTTTAATCAAGTTGCAAAGCAAAACTAAGTAATTCCATTACTTTAAGCATATCTTCTGGTCTAAGATGATCTGCTGGTTTTTCATCTAGCAATCTCATTCTGGAAAAAGTTTGAATTTGAGCTGCATTTACACGACCATGAATATGATATCCGAATAAGTCCAAGTAGGTAGGGAAATGGTTGCCGTGGGATGTAATTGGACAAACCATTAGGTAATTAGTCTTTTCATTATATGAATTAGACGATACTACTACCGCAGGATGTTTTCCCTTCATTTCTTGTCCAACTGACGGTGAAAAATCCGCCCACACAATATCTCCCTGTTTAAATTTATTCTTCGGCATGACGTAATTCCTCCATAGCCATATTTTCCCAAGCTTCCCTTTCTGGTCCTGGTACATCTTCAAATTTAGCATCGGAGGTATAAGGATTAGAAATTTTCGGTATTAAGATCAAACTTCCATCAGCTTTCTGATGAATTGCATACTCAGTTCCTACCTCTACTTTAAAAGAAGCAGGTAGTGAAAAGCCAACTGAATTACCGACCTTTTGAGTTACAATATGATGAATAGATATTTTCATAAGTTTTTACCTCATTAAGTTACTTTCAAGAATATTGTAGTACTAAAAAAGACTAACTTTCAAAAGAAAGCTAGTCTTTTTTGCGAGAAACATATAAAAGTATGTCAGGGTCTTTGTTTCACAGCCAAAGTAGCCCATCATCAGCACTTCCCGTGCTTTGACTTCGAAAGTCTAGATGATCTCTGTCAAAGAACGCATCTCGCGTTTTCCTCGACTCGTCGCACTTAATATTATACCAAATTTTTCCTATTTTTTCTATTTTGACGCTTCTTAAAAAAGATTTCTCCAATTAACTGTGCAAGCATAAAACCCATCGCTATTGCTATCGTGACAATTGCTACGCGCAGGATCAGATCTTCTGCATCAGATAATTGACCTTCTACCATCGCACGTACCGCCTGATAAGCGGGCACACCAGGAACTAGAGGAACTACACCTGGAATATTAAAAACGGTTACCGGACACTTTTTAATACGAGCAAATACCAGCCCTAAAATTCCAACACAGAGTGCCCCTAAAAGATTAGACCCCAATCGGCCAACACCGATTCGATTTGCCAGCCAGTATAGAATCCAACCTGCACTTCCGCTAATGCCACATAAAACTAAGGCACGGTGCGGGACGTTAATAATTAATCCAAATCCAACAGCTGCAAGCCATGCAAATACTAAATTAATAATTATTTCTAACCAAAAAGGCATTACATCACACCCCACAACAACTTAATTGCAATACCAATTCCGCCCCCCAAAGCAATTGCTGTTAGAACAGCCTCAGTAGTTCGAGCCATTCCGGACAATAAATCGCCACCAAATAAATCACGTAATGCGTTAGTTATTGCAACTCCCGGTACTAAGGTCATCAAGGAACCAATCAAAATATTATCAACTACAAGCTTAGGGAAGATTTTACACGTCAAAATAGTAATAACTCCCATAAATATTGCAGTTACCATCTCAGCTAGGAAGCGAATACTAGTATAGCGCTTAATAGCTAAATAAAGAGCATAAGATACTCCGCCGATTACAGCAGCTGCCGGAAAATCAATCCAGTCATAATCATCCATAAACAAGACCATTAAAGTAGGGCTTAAAATAGCCGCTCCAATAATTTGAAGCCATATAGGAAAATCTGGAATCGAAATGGAAACTTGCTTTAAACGCTCTTGTAATTCTTTTAATGTTATTTCTTTAGCCGCAAATTCGCGTGACAATTCATTAACTCGATCTACTAATTCTAAGTTAATATTTCTTTTTTTAACTTGTGTAACCTGAGTATAAGAGTGTTCACCCAAACTCATAAAAATTCCAGTTGGAGTCGTAAAACATCTTGCACCAGTAATTCCGGCATTACGCGCTATTCTCATCATCGTATCTTCAACTCGATACGTTTCACTGCCGCCTTCAATCATTAATCTACCAGCTTTTAAGCAAGTATCTAAAACCTCAGCAGCATAATCTTGGCTTACCCGCTCTTTATCCATTTCAATCCTCTAACTGTTATTCATTATTCATTTTTTCAATGTCAATCGTCTTATCCACCCAATTTCCTATAAAGAAATCTCTCTCGTGGCTAACAATAATTACTCCACCATTAAATTCAACAATTGCCTTTCTTAAAGAATCTTTTGTAGCAATATCTAAGTGATTTGTTGGCTCATCCAAGAATAGTAAATTGGATGGCTCAAACTGCATCTTAGCAAGCTTGACCTTCTCTTGTTCTCCACCAGAAAGCTCTTTTAAAGGACTCATAGCCTGCTGTGCAGTTAATCCCATTCTTGCTAAGGCTTGCCGTAATTCTCTAGGACGCAAACGTGGAAATTCTTCCTGCAAATATTGCAAAGGCGTCATATTTTTATTAGGCCAAGCCAAATCTTGTTGAAAATACGCAAGCTTAGCTGTTGAAGATAATTCAAAACTACCATAAATTGGTTTTAATTTTCCGAGTAAAGTCTTTAGCAGGGTGGTTTTTCCGATTCCATTAAAACCTGTTACCGCTACCTTTTCTCCATTTCCAACAGAAAAGTTAAATGCTGATTTTACTAAGGCCTGATCATATCCAATTACTAAATCTTGAGTTTGCAAAAGCAAGTTTGATGCAGTGTCAACATAAGGGAAAAGGACATGCGCCTTTTTATTATTTTGTGGTGGCGTTAAAATTTCCATCTTCGCTAGCTGTTTTTCCCGCGATTTAGCACTTTTAGATCTAGAACCAGCTTTATTTTTTCTAATATATGCCTCAGTCTTTTGAATTTTTCTCTGCTGGTTGGCATAAGCCTTTAAATAGCTTTCTCGGTCAGCTTCCTTTTGACGAAGCGCATGCTTTAAATCACCTGTATAGCGCGTAATAGTTCCAAAATCAATGTCAATAATACAGTTGGTGATTCTACCTAAAAAATCATAATCGTGTGAAACAACGATAAAAGCTCCCTCAAAGTTATTCAAATAGTCTGCAAGCCAGTCAATATGATTAACATCTAAGTAGTTTGTCGGCTCATCTAAAACCAGTACGTCTGGACTTTGTAAAAGCAGCTTAGCTAAGATCAATTTAGATCTTTGTCCACCAGAAAGTTTTGATACATCCCGGCTATAACCCAAATCCGCTAATCCTAGCCCTGTCGCTACACGATCAATTTTGGTATCAATATCGTAAAATTCTTTTTCCTCAAGTAAAGTCTGAATCTTACCTGCCTTTTCTAAGAGAGCTTCATCCCCATTTTCACCATATTTCACATAGAGTTCATTTAATTCTTTTTCTTTTTCAAA
>DBFNNF010000253.1:0-16909 GCA_048407585.1 Lactobacillus johnsonii
TTAAAATTTTTTCCTAATTCTTTGGTGGTTAAAATATTAGTCATGCTTTATGCCTGCCTTTTCTAAAGTTGAGATGAATAATTCTTCTAAATCTGTTTCTGGTTCATAGTCTTCTTCTAGGAGCAATTTTCCATCACCTAAAATAGCAATTCGATCTGCAACCTTTTGAATCTCAGAAAGCATGTGACTAGCTATAATTATTGTTTTTCCTTGCTTTTTCTCTAGCATCAAAAGCTCACGCAACTCATGAATACCAAAAGTATCAAGACCATTTGTTGGTTCATCCAAAATAACTAAATCAGGGTTTCCCATAAAAGCTAAAGCAATTCCTAAGCGCTGTTTCATTCCTGTAGAAAAGCCTTTGACTTTTTCTTGATTATGATCACCAAAACCCAATGTGTTTAATATTTGTTCCTGATTTTTATTTTAAACACGGTGAAGTTTTAGTTTTAATTTGATGTTTTCTTCAACTGTTAAGTTATCAAACAACCCATGCTCTTCAATTAAGGAACCAATTACTTTTAAATCTTCTCTCTTCCAATTTTTATCTTTGAAAGTAACTACTCCTTCAGTTGGCTTTTCAATTCCACTAATTATTTTTAATAGTGTCGACTTTCCAGCTCCATTTGGTCCCATAATACAGTAGATTTTGCCAGTCGGAACATTAAGGTTAATTTGATCTAGAACACGCTTATGTTTAAAATTTTTTCCTAATTCTTTGGTGGTTAAAATATTATTCATCTTAATCCCTCAATTTAAATTTTTAGTTTTTCTATACCTATCTATTTTACCGCTCAGACTACATAATTCGAAATCTTATTATTTTTATTAATAAATTCATTGACATCTTTTTTTAAGCTTGCTATCATAATTGCAATAATTATCGTCACAGTAGTGCTTATGTTAGGCGTCAGAGAGCTGGTGGTGAAGTGCGAACCAGTCAGGCATGAGTTACGAATTACAACGATTCATCTTTATTCGGCCACAATCAGTGCCGTTACCACCTGATTAGAGTGCTGCAATCTGCAGTAAATAGGTGGTACCACGGTAATGCGTCCTGTTGATTAATTTCAACAGGACTTTTTTATTGGAGGATTTTTATGAAAAAGAAAGTTTCTTTTCCAGAAGCGATTATTATCTTACTCTTGCTTCTACTTATTTTGGGTATTTCAGTTATTAAGTTTGGACTGATGCCGGAAGTTCCCGTTCTATTTACAGTATGTTTATTATTATTTTGGCTTAGAATTCGTGGAAATGATTGGTCTTCAATTCAAGACGGAATCAAAGAAGGAATTGGTGTAGCTATTATTCCAATTTTTATTTTTATCTTAATTGGGGCTTTAATCGGACTATGGATTAAAGGAAGTATTATCCCATCAATCATGGTACTTGGCTTTCACCTAATTAGTGGTCAATTTTTTGTTCCATCTGTCTTTATTGTCTGTTCAATTGTTGGTCTTGCTATCGGAAGTGGTTTTACAACAATTTCAACCGTCGGTATTGCTCTCTTTGGAATTGGGGCTAGTATGAATGCTAATCCAGCTCTTGTTGCTGGTGCAATCATTTCTGGAGCAGTTTTTGGGGATAAAATGTCTCCTTTATCTGATTCAACTAATCTTTCTTCTGCAGTTGCAGAAAGTGAATTATTTGCCCACATAAAGAACATGATGTGGTCTACCATCCCTGCCTTTGTTGTTTCTTTAATCCTTTTTTGGATTCTAGGAAACAGTGGTTCAATTGATGCTTCAAAAATTAATCACACCGTTTCTATCTTAGAGCATAACTTTACTATTACTTGGTGGGCAATTGTACCAATCATATTGATGTTAATCTGTGCATGGCGAAAGATTCCTGCAATTCCTACCTTATTTTTAAACATTACCGTTACAGTCATTATGATTTTTATTCAAAATCCGCACCAATCTATTACTGACTTAACTAACTTAATTATGAATGGTTTTGTAGCAAAAACTAGTGATTCATCTGTTAATGCTCTTTTAACCAGAGGTGGTATCTCCAGCATGATGGATACAGTTGGTTTAATTATTGCCACCTTATCTCTTGGTGGACTCCTCATGAAATTCAATATTGTTCAAACTGCTATGGAACCATTAGTTGAACATCTTAAAAAACCAGGTCGTTTAGTAATCACTACTATTCTTTCAGGAATTTGTATCAACTTATTTGTTGGTGAACAATACCTATCAGTAATTTTGCCTGGTCGGGCCTTTAAACAAGCTTATGACCGAATTGGTCTTCATCCACTTGCCTTAAGTCGAGTTCTTGAAGATGGAGGAAGTGTAATTAACTACTTAATTCCATGGGGAGTAGCTGGATCTTTTGCTGCTTCTACTCTCGGCGTTCCAGTTTTAGCCTTCATTCCCTTCACCTTCTTTAGTTTACTTTCCCCACTTTTCTCAATTCTTTCAGGGGTTACGGGGATTGGCTTAAAATGGCAAAAGAATCCTAAAAATTAATTCGTTTCATTAAATCCGTACTATATGCGCTTACATAGCAAAATAGTACGGATTTTTATTGACGAATTTTTAATTACATTGTAAATTATTAGTAATTAAAAAAATATTAAAGAGGAGGAATTTGATGACGACAAATCATTTTCTAGTACTACAAACTGATTTTGGCTTAAAAGATGGGGCTGTTAGTGCCATGCACGGAGTAGCACATATGGTTGCACCACATGTTATCGTGTCCGACTTAACTCATGAGATTCCGCCTTATGATATTTGGGCTGCGTCTTATCGTCTATATCAAACTATTAAGTATTGGCCAAAAGGTACAACCTTTGTTTCAGTTGTTGATCCAGGAGTGGGATCTAACCGAAAAAGTATTGCTGCTAAGACTAAAAGCGGCCACTTTATCATTACACCAGACAATGGTTCCTTAACTCATGTTGCAACTTATATGGGGCTAGAAGAAGTACGAGAAATTGACGAACAAAAGAATCGTCTTCCATATTCTTCAGAAAGTAACACTTTTCATGGTCGTGACATCTATGCTTACAATGGGGCATTACTCGCTGAGGGAGAAAAAACTTTTGAAGATTTAGGCGAAACATTAGATCCAACTTCAGTTGTTAAACTACCACTTACTGAGGCCCGTCTAGAAAACAATCATCTACGCGGATCAATTGATGTTTTAGATATTCGCTTTGGTTCTTTATGGACTAATATTCCTTATGATTTAATTAAAAAGGCAAATATTCAACGCGGTGATAAACTTACTGTTACTATTACTTATCAAGACCAAGTTTATTATCATGATACAATACCTTTTGTCCGGTCTTTTGCCGATGCACCAATCAATGATCCTTTAATCTATATTAATTCACTAGTTAATGTCGGCATTGCCTTAAACCAAGCTTCATTTGCGGATACCTATAATATTGGTACAGGAAATGACTGGAAAATTGATTTAATAAAAGAATAATTTATTTACGGGGGAAAATTATGAATAATCAAAAAGGCTTATCAGTAAAAAGTGTTGTTGCAATTGGTATTGGGGCTGCCATTTATGTTATTTTAGCTCGTTTCACATCAATTCCAACTGGTATTCCAAACACTAACATTGAAATCGTGTATCCATTTTTAGCATTGCTTGCAACCATTTATGGACCAGTTGTTGGTTTTTCAGTGGGATTCATTGGTCATGCCCTAAGTGATTTCTTAATGTATGGACAAACTTGGTGGAGCTGGGTCCTTGCAACTGCTGTTCTAGGCTTAATTATAGGACTTTACGGTATGCGTCTTGATCTAGAGAACGGTGTTTTCACTACTAAACAAATGATTGGTTTTAACATTGTCCAAATTATTGCTAATGTTGTTTCTTGGTTAATCATCGCTCCAGTTGGAGATATTTTGATTTACAGTGAACCTCAAAACAAAGTTTTCTTGCAAGGAGCAACTGCAACCATCACTAACTCAATCTCTATCCTTATTTTAGGAACTATCTTGCTTAAAGCTTATGCAGCAACTAAAGTTAAAAAAGGTAGTTTACGTAGAGATTAATTATGAAAGGTTACTCAATTAATGACAGAACCTATTATTGAATTTAAAGATTTTTCATTTAAATATAATAGCCAAGCAGAACCCACTCTTAAAAATATTAATTTGAAGATTAATAAAGGAGAAAAAATTCTTTTGGCTGGACCTTCAGGCAGCGGCAAATCCACAATTGGTCGCTGCCTTAATGGTCTTATTCCAAATATCGATCAAGGTGAAGTTGAAGGAAAATGTTTAGTGAATGGAAAAGATATTACTAGCACAAGTCTTTTTGATTTTTCATTCACTACTTCAACTATCTTACAAGATGCTGATAGTCAATTCATTGGCCTAACAGTTGGTGAAGATATTGCTTTTGCTTTAGAAAATGACTGTCAACCTAAAGATAAAATGCACCAAACTGTAAACCAGTGGGCTAATGAATTAAAAATCAAAGAATTACTTACTCAATCTCCACAAAGTCTTTCTGGAGGCCAAAAGCAAATTGTTGCCTTAGCTGGAGTTTTAGTTGACGAGTCACCTATTTTACTATTTGATGAGCCACTTGCTAATCTAGATCCCGCTTCTGGGCTTAAAACGATGGCAATTATCGATAAAATTCAAAAGGAACTTAATGCGACAGTTATAATTATTGAACATCGAGTAGAAGAAGTCCTCAGTCAACCAATTGACAGAATAGTATTAGTAAATGATGGTACCATTGTTGCCGACCAGCCTACTAATCAGTTGCTTCACTCAGACACCTTAGAAAAAATTGGTGTTAGAGAGCCACTATACCTAAAGGCTCTTACAGCCGCTAATGTAAATCTAAGTTCTATTAAAGAAGTAGACCAAATATCAACCCTCCCTGTTTCTGAAAAAATCAGCGATAAATTAGCAGCTTGGACTAAACAAACTAAAATTACCAAAAAAGAATCAGATAATTTACCATTATTAAAATTAGATCACGTTGGTCATCAATACAGTAAGAATCAGCCCTATCCCTTAAAAGATGTTTCTACTACTATTAATCAAGGCGATTTTATTTCAATAGTTGGACAAAATGGTGCAGGTAAAACTACCCTTTGCCGAACGATTTGTGGTTTTATTTCTAACGAAGGAAAAATCACTCTTAGGGACCAGAATTTAAGTGACTTATCGATTAAAGAGAGAGCCGAAAAAATTGGTTATGTAATGCAAGATCCTAACCAAATGATTTCTCAAAAAATGATCTTTGATGAAATTGCTCTAGGTTTACGTTTACGCAATATTGATGAAGAAACAATTAAGCAAAAAGTTGACCAAACTTTGAAAATTTGTGGACTATATCCCTTTAGACATTGGCCAATTTCTGCATTAAGTTTTGGGCAGAAAAAGCGTGTTACAATTGCTGCAATTTTGGTCTTAGAACCAGAGATTATTATTTTAGATGAGCCAACTGCTGGTCAAGACTGGAAGACATATACGGAAATTATGAGCTTTTTAAAGCACCTAAATACTATGGGGAAAACAATCATTATTATCACGCATGATATGCACTTGATGCTTGAGTACACTAGTCGATCTCTAGCATTTGCTAAGGGAAAATTAATTGCAGATACTACCCCAATTGAATTATTAACCAATCAAGATTTAATTAAAGAAGCCTCATTAAAGCGCACTAGTCTTTACGACCTGGCAAAGCATTATAACTTACCTGATCCAAATAAATTTGTGCAGGCTTATATTAATTTTGAACAACAAAACTGGAAGGATGAAGATTATGAATGATAGTAAAATTTTGGGCTACCAGCCAGGTAATAGTTTTATTCATGCTCTCAATGCTACTACAAAAATGATCTTTTTAATCCTGGTATCCATTGCTTGTATGGTTACCTATGATACTCGTTTCTTGATTGCTATCTGTATCCTATCCTTAATTTTGTTAAAAGTTGCTGGTATTAAGTGGAAGCAAGTTTCTTTTATTGTTAAATTCATTATTGTTTTTGCCATTATTAATATCATCGCTGTTTTTATTTTTCAGCCAACTTATGGTGAGACACTCTACCATTCAAAAACGGTTCTAATCAATGCAGGATACTTCACTTTAACTGCACAAGAACTATTTTATTTATTTAACGTAATTTTGAAGTATATCTGTTCTATCCCCTTGGTTCTACTCTTTTTATTAACTACTAACCCTAGTCAATTTGCAGCTAGTCTAAATAAAATTGGAGTTAGTTATAAAGTCGCCTATGCTGTTTCTCTAGCGCTACGCTATATACCTAATATTCAAGAAAGTTACTGGTCAATTTCCGCAGCTCAACAAGCAAGAGGAAATGAACTTTCTAAAAAAGCTTCTCTTGGAAAAAGAATTCATGGAACTTTAAATATCGTTACCCCACTTATTTTTTCAAGTCTTGATCGTATTGACACAATTAGTACAGCAATGCAGCTTAGACGATTCGGTTCTAAAAAGAAACGTACTTGGTATGTTGCAGAAAATTTCAACTTAGCTGATTATCTAGTTACCAGCTTGGCCTTCATCCTTGTACTAGTTGTAATTTTGCTCTTCAAAGTGAACTCTGGACGTTTCTATAATCCTTTTGTATAAAAGTTTCTTTTACTGCCAAGATAAGTTAAAATATACTAATAAAAAGAAAGAGGGAGAGCTTTATGAATAACTTTTCACAAGAACCAGAACGCCGTACAATTGTCGACGTAACCGGTTTAAATAGATTCTTAAGCAGAATGTACGGCATGATGACAATTGCTGTTTTAGTATCTGCCTTAAGTGCTTACTTAACAATGACTGTCTTTAGAACACAAGTTATGACCATCTTTGCTAGCAATCCAGCTATGACTTGGATTTTATTGTTAGTTCCACTTGCCTTAACTTTTGGAATTAGTTTTAGAGCAACAAGAAATCCAGTAGCAAGCTTTGTAATGCTAATGATTATGGCAATTGTTTATGGAGTTGAATTTTCATTAATTGCTGGTGCTTATACTGGCCGTAGCATTGCTTCTGCATTCGTAGCTTCTTCTACTGTATTCATTACAATGGCTGTAATTGGTACCACGACTAAAAAGAACTTAAATAATTTGGGATCATATGCTTCTGCAGCTTTAATCGGATTAATTGTTGCAATGCTAATCAACATGTTCTTAAGAAATCCAATGGTTTCTTACATTTTCTCATTTATTGCAGTTATTATCTTTACTATTTTAACTGCTTGGGATGCACAAAGAATGAAGCAAATCTACGAAAACTACAGTGGCCAAGTTTCTGTTGACGGCTTAGCAGTTGCTGGTGCTTTGGCACTTTACTTAGATTTCGTTAACTTATTCTTACAATTCTTACAAATCTTTGGATTTAGCGATAGAAATTAATATTCTACGTAAAAAGCTACTAAATCTTGGTGTTAAAACCTTGATTTAGTAGCTTTTTTTGGTTTGCATTATTTATTACTCAATTTTGCCAATAATTTCATTCTCATAAGTTTGATCATGAACTGCTTCAATATTTTCATCAAAATTGAATTCTGCTGTATGCTTATTTTTAAGCTTAACTTTATAAGTAGCTCCCATCTTGAACCATTCATATTCTGAGTCAATATGACCTAAATCGATCAATTGATTACCTAAATCTTGGAGATCATCCACGATTACCTTAGCTGTTGGTCCAAGCATTAATAGAACTAATCTATCTTCTGCATTTTCTCGAATCATTTGTTCTATTTTATTAACTTTTTGGTATGCATTTCTTGATGGTGCAAGAATTCTTTTAACCGACTTGGTGTTATCAAATAAGTCGTTACCTACTCCTGAACGTGTCAACGCTCCTTCAACAATTAAGATATCTTTTTCTTTCCAAATCTGCCTAAGTTTATTAAACCAACCAGCACTTTTAGCCTTATCAATTCGATCAATATATGGACGAGAAATAAAAGTATTACTATAGATATTTTCTGTTTTTTCTACTTCGCTCAGAAGATGCTGATTGTTAAAAAAGAAATTAGTTTCATAAAAATCTTTTGTGTATTGACCATAATCCTCTAAACTTTCAAATACATCTGGAAGGGCTACATCGTATTTATTATTACCGCCCGCAAAAAGTATCTGTTTTAATTTTCTCGACAGATCCTTATTATATGCTTGATAAGTAATACCCTTTCCATTAATCAAACTCAATTCTCCATCCCCAAAACGAATAATGGATTTTTTCTCATTAATAAGTCGATCTAGCGATTCATCCATTCCTCTGACATGTATATTAAAAAGCTGAGGAACTACGTGGTCAGTAGGACGTTTTACTAACTTTTGGATTACCTCTGCCATTTCATCAATTTGATCATCTTCAAAGACTTGATAGGCATCATAATTTATACGTTCAGATCTTGAAGAATTAAAGGCCAAAATAGGAACTTGTCGATGCTTAATCCGATTAAGTACCATTTTATTTTTATCACCATAATTAATATCAAGGTAAACTGTGCACTTATTAATAAGCTCAATTTGTTTTTTAGCCGTAGCACTTGGGTATATAGTTACATTATCATATTGAGATAAATGACTTAATAAAAAGGCAACTGGAGTAAATGCTGCAATACTAAAGTGAATATTAGGTAATTTTTTTACTAGCTCTTCTAAATTTTGAACTTCAGCGACATTCGTAAATGTATAGGCCTCTCCGTCAAAGGTCTTATCATAATTGTCATTTAATTCAAAGTTTCTAAAAATAATTTTTGACCATTCTAAATTGTGGTACTCCCACCATTTCTTTCTTAGTTCAGTTGTATCAGTGATATTAAATGGCTTATCTCGCTCAGTAAAATGAATAATAGCAGGCTCTTTTATATGATCAAAGAATGCATAAAAACTGTCTTTATCATTCCAATAACTTTTTCTCTCATAGCCAATTTGATAATTATATTTTGGATCTAACTTTCCATAATTCTGCGCAAATCCTTCATTCATCATAACCTGGGTGTTGTTTAAATTATATTTCTTCCCTAAATCCAATAATTGGTTTCCGATATTGTTGTTATACCAAAATCTATTATTAATTAATAAGACTCCTGAATTAAATTGATCAGGATTAAAGTAGTCCACTACAGTATACAAAGGTCTATCTTCAATATTAGTTTCAAAAAGCTGATCTAAATTTTGGTCCACAATTACATCACTGTCTAAGTAAAGAACTTTATCTTCTTTAATTAATTCTGGGATCAAAAATTTGCCATATACCATCTTAGAAATGCGACCTTCGGGATTTGGCATATCTTTAAAACGACTGAGATCAATTTTTAAATCGATAACTTTTGACTTCAGCTCTTTCAAGTATCGATTAATATTCATAAACCACTCATGTGGAATATCAGGATTAATAATATAAGTTTTTACATCTTGATTATGCGCATAAATGGACTTTAAAGTGGTCTCTGCTTTATCAATCCAGCCATAGTCTACACTTAAGGCAATTGTCTTCATTATTCAATCTTCCCAATAATTTCATTTTCATAAGCTTTATCATGAACAGCATTAATATTTTCATCAAAATTAAACTCTGCAGTATGCTTATTTTCAAGCTTAACTTTATGAGTAGCTCCCATCTTGAACCATTCATATTCTGAATCAATATGACCTAAATCAATGATTTGATTCTCTAAATCTTGCAAATCATCCACAACTACTTTCGCTGTTGGCCCAAGCATCAACAAAATCAGCCTATCTTCTGCATTTTCTCGAATCATTTGTTCTATTTGATCAATTTTTTGGTATGCATTCTTTGATGGAGCAATAATTCTTTTAATTGATTTAGTATTAGTAAATAAATCATTTCCTACTCCTGAACGCGTCAGTGCTCCCTCTACGATTAGGAGATCACGACCACTCCAAAGTTGTTTCAATTTATCAAAGTATGCAGCACTTTTACTTTTATCAACTAGATCAATATATGGTCTTGAAATAAAAGTTGAACCATACCAATTACCAGTTTGTCCAATTTCTTTTAAGAAACTTTCATTATTTGGAAAGAAAGATTTTTCGTAGAATGATTGAGTAAAATCTTGATAACGCTCCGGTTTGGTAAATACATCCGGTAAACAAACCAAGGTATTATTAAATTGGCCCCGCAAAATAATATCTTTTAGTCGCTTGGCAAGTTCTGAATCATATGTTTGATAGGGAATTGAGGCTCCTCTAATTAAATCAAATTCACCATCTCCAAAGCGAATCACAGATTTATTGTCTTGCAAAATCAAGTCTAATGAATCATCCATATCTTTTACTCTAATATTACATTTTGGAGCATTACTTTTTACTGTCTCTTTAATGGCTTCTGCCATTTCATCAATTTGATTATCAGGAAAGACATGATACTGATCATAATCCAAATTTTGAGACTTAGTCTGATCAAAAGAAAAGATTGGAACATTTCTCTTCATAATTCTCTCAATTATTTCATTAGCTTTATTACCATAATTAATATCTAAATAAATATCTGCTTCCTTTATTTCCCTATCCAAAGTTTTTCCTATAATAGTTGGAAAAAGTCTTACATTATCATATTGTGTTAATTTGAGTAAGAGAAAAGCCATTGGTGTATACGCAGCAATATTGAATCGTATATTTGGTAATTTTTGAATCAATTGTTCAATGTTTTCAGTCTCAGCCACACGAGTAAACAAAAAAGCCTCTCCATCAAAAGACAAATCTTTAATCTTACTCTTATCAAAATTACCATACTTAGAAATAATTTCTGACCATTCTAATCTTCGGTAATGCCACCATTTCTCTCGCAGGCTACCAACAGAAACCATGTTAAATGGCTTATCATCGGTAATATAATGTATTATTTTTGGATTTTTTATTAAATTTAGCCCATTCAAAATATGACTATTACCTTGATATCCATATGCTTCATAGCCAATTTGATAATTATACGCTGGATGCAATTGGCCAATGCGACCCTTAAATAATTCATTAATTACTGATTGATCTCCATTAGGCCAATTCGGATCTTCTGCCATCTTAATCATTTCGTCTGCTAAATTTTCTTCCCAAATTTTTTTGTTATTTATGAGCATTACACCCGCATTGTATTCTCCAACCTCAGCAAGATTAGTTATAAATCCATCTGCATCAAATTCATATTCTCCATAGAAATCACCTACAGCATAAATAATATTTTTACCAAATTTAAGGTCAAAAAGATCATCTAATTTACTATCTACAACTATGTCACAATCTAAATACAATACTTTCTCTTCTTTAATTAACTTTGGAATAAATAATCTACCATAAGTACTTGTATTAATATGCAGATGCGGGGAATGTAGGTTCTGTAGAAATCCGGGATCAATTTTTTTATCTACAATTTGTGAACCTATTTGATTAAGATATTGATTCAAATTAATAAACCATTCGTGGGGAATATCAGGATTGATAACGTATATTTTAACTTCTTTATTATTGAAGATAATTGACTTAATAGTTGTTTCAATTTTATCCAAATATCCATAATCACCGTTTAATACAATTGTTTTCAAACTTATCACTCTTCCACCATATTTAAACATCTAACTTTTACGAATTGAACAATATTATCTACTAAAAATACATTATATAACACTTATATTCTATATTCCCCTAATCAGCTAATTCATTCAAAATAAGTTTCAACATGTAAAAGAAATCAATAGTTAGCCTATACCTACGTAACTTCTCCTTAAAGTCATATTTTTTTATCAATTAAGAGAGAATTAGCATTGGTGATCCTATTTTTACATTTATCTCCAGAACTATGACTTGTTCACCTTCTAATTCACCATTTGATTTAGTTAGATTTCTATGCGTAGACTCAGAAGTCTCACCAGTCTCTTCTCTCACACATAGCATTACCACTATCGTTAGCGATATCTGTATTTCAACAGACTAGATGTAAGTCTCCAAACACATCAATAAAGCCCCCAGTTTTCTAAAAAAGAAGTCGAGGCTTTATTCATTATCTTTGAGATTTATTATTAATCCTTATCTTTATGGTTCTTCCGTCTGAAGCCGAGTAATCCACCTAGAGCAGCAAGGATTAATCCTAATAAGTTGGAACTTGACTCTGATCCTGTTTGAGGCAATTTACCTCTACGGTGATATCTCTTAACTGTCTTATCTACAGATTCAGCATTTTCATGTTGAGGCTTAAGTGTATTAGTAGAAATTGTAGATTTAGTACCGCCATTGTTTGGCATTACTTTAGAACCATTGTTGTTAGTACTATTTGTTGAAGTTGTCGTACTTGTTGAGCTAGATTGACTCTCACTCATCGATACCGAGTTACTTAGACTTTCGCTCATTGATACTGAGTTACTTACGCTTTCACTTATGCTTATTGAGTTACTCATGCTTTCGCTCAGGCTTACTGAGTTACTCAAACTCTCACTCATACTTACTGAGTTGCTTAAACTCTCACTCAGGCTTACTGAGTTAGATAAGCTTTCGCTCATGCTTACCGAGTTACTCATGTTCTCGCTCATTGATACTGAGTTACTTAGGCTTTCGCTCTGGCTGATTACGGAATTACTCTGACTGGCACTCACTGACCGCGCTGCACTTACGCTTTCACTCTGACTGATTGCAGAGTTACTTTGGCTGGCACTCAGTGATATTTCTTCGCTCACACTCTCACTTTGACTGATTTTAGAGTTACTATCGCTTTGCACTGTACTAGTACTTCCTGAATCTTTTTTGCGTAAATAAACCGTAAATTTATTAGGTCCATCTGCTAATGATCCATATACATACTCGCTTAAATCACTTACTGGTACATCCTCTGGCTGAGTTAAGACTTGACCAGTCTGGTTATCAACAACTTTTTCAAGAATATATCCTTCACTTTCCAGACTCTTTAAGGTAATCGTAGCATTTGAAAAAACAATTTTTCCTTCAGCAGGTCCTTGGAAAGTATTAGTAGCTTCTGTAAGTATAATTGGATGTGAAGGATTAGTATCATTAATAAATTCAAGTGTAGCAGTTCTTGTATTAGTAGAATCACTGGAGTTGGTAACATCTCCGTTAATACCATAGGCAATACCGGCTTTCCAAGTATTCCAATCGATAGTATTGGGTAAAGGAACTGTATCCCCTGTAACGTTATTTGTGATCGTCATAATCGGGTGTGCTGTATTTTGCAATGCTGCTTGTAATGCTGTATTACTTGTAATCGCGCCCATATTAGGAGTATTTTCATAGTTATTCTTATCTACAGTAGCTGATTTATCAAGATCTTCCTGATATGACTTGATGTCAGCTGGCATTGTAAAATCATTTGCACTTACCGTTAAAGGAATAATTGTTCCTTTTAATCTAATTGAAGAGTCAGCAATTTTAACATGATAAACCATTTCAATTTCACCATCAGCTGTAGTGGTTTCTTCATGTGTTACTGTAACTGGCGAAGTCATTTGACTAACTTTATTTATTTCATTCTTCAAGTAAACATTTGTAGGAGAACTTCCAGCAACTTCATTGCTTAATTCATTATTTACATACCATGCATAGATGCTCTTAATCCGGTCCTCCATCTGGCTGTCCGTAAGCCAAGTATAAGTAAATTCTTTACTATTTCCTACAATAATTGCAATATCAAAATTAGAGCCCGTATTAGCTTCAGAAGTAGTTGCTCCACTAGTGGCAATATTAAAGCCTATAGCATTGGCCCAATTAGTATTTATGGAGACACTATTATTTGGCCCCCATACTCTATTGTTATTATAAAAAATACCCGCTGTAGTAGTATGGTTATAATCAAGATACTGCTTGTCATAGACATATTGCCCTTGAATGTGAAGGCCACTAGCGTAATGTTGTCCATTTATTATCACATCATTGGTAGGAGTATAAGCAAATAGAGTTCCATTTTTAGATTCATCATTGGTATATTGATAAACATAAATTTTTCCTAAATTGGTAGTATTAGTACTACTTTGATTAGTGCTAATGGATGGTTGTTGAGACTGTGGATTTCCCCATCTTAATATTGGATTAAGAGTTAACTTATTATTACCACTAGTATAGGCTGCCGCTTCTGAATTAAAAACTATTCTATAATATGTACCCATATTATAGGCAGTGGCTATTTGAACTCCATTAGGAGTCATTAAGGGGAGATTAGCCGCTAATTTACTATCATAAGCTTCAATATTTCCATTACTATCCGGTAGTCCCAAATGGACATCAATATATTGACCATCTTGCAAAGTTTGTTTTGGAGTAATTGAGAAGGCAAGTTGTTCATACCCAGGATCATTACTTGTTTCTCCAGCAACTGGTATTACTTTGATGTTATTGATGGCATAGGCAGTAGTCGGTAACTGTTCTTTCCCTACTTGAATTGTATAAGTAACACTCCCACTACTATTAGCAGCCTGATTACTTGGATCCGTCCAATTAACAGTTTGGGGGCTTTTTACCACAGTGACGGCTCCATCATGTGTATTAAAAGTATAAGTTCCATAAGTTGTATTAGAATATGTAGAAACTTCTGCTACCAAAGGCGCAGTAGCATTTGAATAGGTATGACTACCACCGGTTTTACCATTAAAGTTTGGACTAAGTTTAACTGATCCCATTACTGAATTTGTTGTAAAGTTAGGCGTCGTCCCAGTTAATGATACTTCAAAGAGCTGCTCTCCATTTGGTCCATAATTACCTAACTCTTTAACTGATGTCGTACCAGAATATCCACCAGTATCAAAGCTGAAGTCATCTGTAGTAGCTGTAAATCCATCGGGTATCATTACAATAAATTTAGGGTTTTGAACTGTAGATTCCCCAGTTGTCGATAAACGGAAACTATAAGTTGGCACTGAATCTCCACTATAAGTTTTCCCATTTGCATCAAGAATTGCAGTACCTGTAAATGTAGGAATCAAATTTGTATTAATCGCATAGTTAATATCTGAACTAGTCCCACTTTTTACTACAACTATATTCTGCCCATTAGCTACAAAAGTATAAGTACCGGCAGTGGCTGTCGCATCACTAGCAAGTTCTGAAACTATTGGACCACTACTACTTCCATAACTATAAGTTCCTGTCTGAGTAGGATCTAGTGTTAACTTAAATTGACCACCAAAGTTTTTTGCCGCATCCCATCCAGGATTAAAGTTTAGCTGTATTTTAAATATCTGCTCCCCATTTGGACCACTTTTTCCTAAATCTACTATTGAATAGTCATTTGTAGAATAGATATTAGATCCATTAAATACTCCGCCAAAATAATTACCAACATCTTTATCTATTAAGCTAAAATCATTTACACTCGATGTAAAACCTTTAGGAATCATCACAATAAATTGTGGATTATTAACGGTAGAATCACCAACTGTAGAAAGACGAACAGAAAGTGCAGGTATTTGTGATTGTGGAGTATTGCTAGTGTAGTTAATGCTATTTCCAGAAACAAAAGCACCAGATGAATTTAAATTCCCAAAAGAAGCAGTTCCTGTAAATTGAGGTAATTCTACAGTGTTATTAAGAATATAATTAATTGAATCTTGTTGATTATTAATCCCAGTAGAGTTTTTAACAACCTCAATTGCTTGCCCATTTACATTAAAAGTATATGAGCCACCTCCATAGGAACTTGTCCCATTTGCTACGGCATAGTTGGATACTTCAGAAACAAGGGGCGTACCATATACATTATATGAAACCACACCTTTTGCATTTGCATCTAAGGTTAATTTGACTTGACCACCAAAGTTATTTCCCCAAGTTGGTGTTGCACCAGTTAAGGTGATCATAAATAGTTGTTCACCATTTGGACCGTAATTTCCTAGTTCCTTTATTGTTGATGTTCCATTATAAGGGCCTGCAAATCCCCCATCACTAAAGATATCAGTACCTTGAGTATTAGTTAAAGTAGAAAAATCAGCAGTAGTAGCAGTAAATCCCTTTGGAATCATGATTATAAATTGAGGATTTGTAACGTTTGAATCTCCATATGTTGATAAACGAAACGTATAGGTAGGTACAGCCCCATCTTTAAAGTCTGTTCCATTAACATTACTGCCGTCAGCATTTTTAATCATTACTGTACCAGAAAAAGTAGGTTTAATAACTGCCTCATTTGTTGTCGCTAAAGTTACAAAATTAGCACCTAAGGCGACTGGTAATTGTGAATTCGTAGTCGAATTATTTCGTTGAATTGTATTATTTGTAGCGAGAGGCAAATTGTTAAGAGAAGAAATATTTTTATTTAACTCTAAACTAGCTTGTAGTGTAGTTGGAACATTGTTCGAAGTTGGGTTATATGTAGAAGTAATTGCAGACTGACTTACATGTGATGTATTAGCTGATCTATTAGTATCTGTAGAATTTGCTTCAACGTTTTTATTACTTTTTAATACTGTCTTATGTTCCTTAGAAGATAGATGGGAGGTATTTATCTTTTGAGTATTAGACTTTTTTTCTGTTGATTTATTTTTGGCCAAACTTAGAGAATTAAGTATACTTTCAGATTGACTCAGTGAATGTGAGAAACTCTGAGATTGAGATACGATACCAGAAATACTTTCAGACTGACTTATAGAATCAGAAACACTTTCTGAAATTTTGAGGCTCTTAGAAGTAGATAGACTTTGTACTTCCGAATTACTAATGCTATTTTCTTTTTCAGTAGATTTACTATTTACTTTATTTGAAACCCCAGTTTGGGTACTTTCTGATACTGATCCCACAATTTGAGATTTAGCATCTACGGAAGTTTGTGCTGCATATACACGATCATTGGGTAAAATCGCAATACCAGTTGTTCCGGTACCTAAAATTGCTGCTAATGCAGCAAGTTCTTTAATATAGGACTTTGAATTATCACTCTGATCCTTTAATCTATTGGGGTCTACATATTTTTTCTTTTGACTATCTTTTCTTTT
>DBFNNF010000254.1:0-6231 GCA_048407585.1 Lactobacillus johnsonii
TTACGAAAAAATATTTATTTTCTCATCTTATTCTATCACTAATTATGCCATATGATAGATACGAACTCGCGAAAGTGAGAAAAAAAGAAAGGAGAGTGTTTTCAGATGAGAACACCTAACTGGACCCCGACTTTAGCTCAAGTTTCGGGTCAAAAAACTGTTTACATGGAAAAGGTAAGTGCTAAAGGCACTACATACACTGCAGAAGTAATACCTAGCTGGAAAGTAATTGCTATTGGTAGCCCTACAGAAAAGAAAGACCCAGAAGGTAATGTTAAGGGTTATTCTTATGAAGTTTACGATGCTACTCAAGATCTAGGTGGTTTTTCTATCACTGCTCCTGAAAAGGTGGAAGTAAAAGGAATGAGCCCTGTTGTCTTTAAGCAAGTACGTGGAGGAGCTTTAAGCAACCGTCCGACTGGGTGGTTTAAAGCAGAAAGTGTCGAAGTAGTACGCTAGGAGGATACAAAATGGCTTATAAGTCAAAAATTATGGCTGACCTTGAGGGAAAAACAGTTGATGTTTTAAGCAAGGAAGACAAGGGTCTTTATGTATGCGAGTGTGAGGTAAATGGTAAGAAGGTAAAGTTAAAGGTACATGTGGTTTTACCTTCTTCTACGCCTAAGAAAGTTCGCATTGCATGGCTAACGCGCTGTGATCAATTATCCGACGATAGTTATGAACTTTTTGGCGGTTTTGATGCTGATTTTGAGGACTAACAGCACATGATACGAAAATTTTATCGAGAAGGTAAAGAGAGACGACGACCACTGGAGTACTGCTATACCTTCTTTTTTTTAACTTTTTTGGCTTTAGTAGTAGGACTGTTTTTTTGTGATTTTTTGGCTGTTCCTAATAATGATAAAAATAACATTATAGGAGCATTAGCGATAAGTTTCATTATTAGCTTTATTTCTTTGATGCTTGGCTTGCTTAGAGCCGAAAAAGTAGCAAGACTTCATGTGCCAGCAATGAATTTTAAAGCTAAATGGTATGCAAACAAGATTAAAAAGCAGTTAAAGCCGATGTATCTTGTGAAAATGCTTGGCGTTAAAAAGTCTCCCTATGGCTATCCCATACCGTTTACAGCGGTTTTTGTAGATCAAGATTGTAAAAGTGGTTGGATAGCTATAGAAAATAGCCCCCTTTTTAACAATTTTGATAGCGATGGAGCAATGGAAGATTTATCTGGACTTCTTTCTCTTAGATCTTTACGACGATTTGGTTTTACTAGCTCTGAGCTTAGCCAAGATGAGAATTTTTATATTTTTTACTTTGAAGATGTAAAGACATCACAAAGACTTGAAGTGAATGGCGGTTTAACTCCTTTTGTTTCTTCTAATCCGCATGAAATTAAGCTGGCTAAAAATTTAACTTGGAAAGTTGATGGTGCTAGTCCACATATGGCAATTATTGGACATACAAGGTCAGGTAAGAGTTACTTTGTTGGACATTATTTATTGCCTTTAATGGCTTTACAAGGTTGGAAACTTGAATTTTACAGTGTGAAAAATGATATTTATGTTGATCGTTATCATGGCGAATTTGAACCAGTAAAAATTATTGAACGTTTAGAGTACTGGGAGCAGGTTATGCGTGATCGAAATAAGAGGATTAAGCAAGCAGGTAAGGAAAAATATTCTGAGATGGATAAAATGCCTGATATTGCTCTTGTGATTGATGAAATTGGATCTTTAAACGGTGCTTTATCGGTTGATCGCAAGCTAAAGGCTCGCTGGGAGGCAGTTATTGGAAAGTTAACAGCGACGGGAGCAAGTGCAGGTATACACATCATAGCTATGAGCCAATATGGAACTAAAGAAAGTTTTTTACCTACAACTGCAAGGGCTAACGTCTCGGACGCTGTGATTTTTTTGGGGTCGGCTGCCGATACTCCAAGTGATAGGCAGTACTTACTTCCCGGTTTTGAGTTTCCTCATAGAACCTATGGAGTGGGTCAAGGCATGGCTAGGATTGTTAGTGCTGGTAAAAGGTGGGAAAGTCCTCACTTCTTTGAGACCCCTAACTTTAAATGAAATTGAGAGCAGTGCGGGACCCGTCCCGCACTGCGATCTTTTTAGCTAAAAATAAGTGTGCCAAATGACGTAAACCTTACTAATTCAAGCCGTTGGGCTTGTTTAACGGCTTGAATTGTAAGTGTGCCAACTGTGCCAAGAAAGCCGAATTGAGTAAAGGAGAAGATAAAATTGAGCGAAAAGGAAAAAAGATTGAGAGCAAGACAGTTCACATATGTTCAAGACTTAGAGCATATGAAAATAAAATTAGATGATATAAACGATTTGGATAATATTTTATTAGGTAGTGGCTGTAGTGAATTTGCTTGGATTTTACATGATAAAGACACCGATAAAGAGACTGGAGAGACTATTAGACCTCATATTCATGTAGATCTTAAATTTGATAATCCTAGAGACTTAAGCAGTGTAAGCGATTTATTTAAAGATGAAGAGCAGTATGTAGAGTTGATTAAAGGCAAGTATGGTTGGGAAAATTCGCTTGCTTACTTGTGCCATAGAACTGCCAATAGTCGTGAAAAATATCAGTATGAGTTTGGCGAGGTTCATGCAAGCTTTGACTACCCGACAAAAGTAAAAGAAATCATTGAAAAAGCAGAAAGAAAGCAAGCTAAAGCCAACATCAAGACAGAAATTAATAATTTTGCTACTGGCTCAATTACACGTAGTGAACTTGAAGAAAATATTGGGGTTCTGGAATCTGCTAAAAGAGCGAAGTTGCTAGATTCTATTGAGACTATGCTTTTAAAGAAAGAGCATGAAAAATGGGTAGAAGAGCGCAAAAAGTCGGGAGAAAAAATGTTCACTTTTTGGCTTTGGGGTAAAGCTGGAGTTGGAAAAAGCCAGCTTGCTCGCTGGCTTTTTGATGGTCATGAGTATGCAGTTTTAGGCGATAGTAGAGATCCTTTTGAGCAGTACCATGGAGAACATTACATCATTTTGGACGACTTGCGACCGAATGAGCTGGCTTATTCGGATCTTTTACGAGTGCTAGACCCTTATAATTTTGATGGCAAGATTGGTAGTGCAAGGTATCACAGTAAACTTTTATCAGTTGCAGGAATTATTATTACATGTCCTTATAGCCCCGAAAAATTTTGGGAAAATACGGCTATAGCTGATCGTGAAGTAGATACTCTTGAACAACTAACTAGACGTGTGATTGAAATTGAAGTGACTGCAAAAAAGAAAAGTAGCATAGTAAAAAAAGATCAAAGTGAATTTTTTAAGAAGTATAAGGTAAAAATGTGAGAAATACTGCTGAGATTGCGATTTTAAGATCAATTTCATTAGGTTTCTTTGATAGTTTCTACTTTATCTTTTAAATCACACCTAATAATAAAAATTTTTATTATTAGGTGTGATTTTTAACAAGCGCTAAAAGCGCGCGTTAGTTATAATATTTGTGTTGAGAAGAGAAATATAAGCTCTTCTTTTAAATAGAAATTTGATAATTTACTTTTAAAGATTATGAAACTGCTTTATAATTAAAGCAACAACTTAATATTTGAGAAGAGCAAAAAAAAGCCTTGATAGATACGCCAATATCGATCAAGGTTAGGCTTAAAGACTACCGCAAATAGTCAATAAGTGTTTTTTACTTTCTTATATAGAAAGTTTACCAACTTTTGGTTAACTTTTCAACTTAAGAAAGCTAATAAAGATTATAAACATAAGCGGTAGTTAGATAAGTCTAGCACCGCTTTTTTATTGGCTTGATTAGCCATTAATTGCTATTAGATTGACCATCTATCTATTAATCATTGAATTAGGTCCCTCTGTTGCTGGGAACTGGAGCCAGTCAGGGAGTTAAATACCATGAGTGAAGTATCTCTTTTATGTTTCTCCAATAAAAAGAACTTAGGCAGGGGTAAACTGATGAATGCGTACAAAGTAGATCTACGTAAGTCCAGTACCCCGAGGAAGCCTCGGAAATGCTAACGACAAACTAGCCTATTGTTATCGTGTTAGAACGAGTTCACGATGTAAAAGTAAGAAAAACCCTATTATAATAGCTAGTCCAAGGGCGGGGTGCGGTTAAAATGTCGGCAGAGTTATCCTCTGAATTTACGGAAACTTTCAACTTAGCCACGTACAAGGCTAAATTTTGAGGAGGACCTTCGGGCCTCGCCCTTGTCCCCTTTGGGGACTTAAGGCATATTATGCCAAAAATTATTTTATTTTAGGGAACGTGGTGTTCCACGGAGTGGCGCTCCAGAAAGGCTGGTCGAATTTCCTCGAATTGTAAGAAAGTTAATTTATTTTGTATGTTTCCTTGTTTACAGTTGTTTACAATGGAAACTAGTAAGGAAACGAAACAATGAAACAAGTGAAAAGACTCTATACACAAACGGAAATAGCTCATAAACTCGAGATTTCTAAGGGGACATTGAGTAAGTGGATTAATAAAAATGATGTTTCTCCTGAAAGAATTCAAGGAAACAAAAAATTATACAAAGAAACGATAATTGCTGATTATAACAAGGATAAAAAGGCAAATAAGGAAGATAAGAAACAATCATTTTCAACAATCGAATTTCTTAAAAATGAGGTGAAACGTCAACAAGTTGAAATTGAACGACTAAACAAGAAACTAGATGAAAAAGACAAGCAAATAAACGATTATGCGGGGCAATTTGCAAAATTAGCTGACCAAGCTCAACAATTGAATTTAGCGGATAAACCACAATTAATGCAAAAAAATGAAGTTGTTTCCGATAAAAATAAGGAAACGAAACAAGAAACAACAAAAAATGCTTCTGAATCAGCAAAATCATCTAATAAGAAGAGTTGGTTTAAGCGAATCTGGAGTAAATAAAAAGCCATTCCCGAAGGAATGGACTTTCATGCTAATCGAATAGCCAGTCTAGGACTAACTTAATTAGCTTTTTAAGGTACTTTGGTGGTACCATAAAAATGAAGATGAAAAATGTAAATTTCATGGATCGGATTTCTCCTTTCCAGCACAATTTGGGGAGCTAGCCCATCAACGTGCAAAATAATTATATCATGTGATATAATTAAACTTGAAGATGAACAAATGTATTAACGTGTAAATTGGCTTTGAGGTAGCTCCTCATTACCGAGCGTTAACGTGTGGCTCTGCAGTTTTGTGGAGCCTTTTTTTGTTTACATTAGTACTAACGATTTAAAGAGCAAAAATGTGCCAAAATAAAATTGGTCTATTTGTGAAATTTGCAAATATGCAAAAAAGAGAACCTTATTAAAACAAGGTTCTCTTTTTCTATACAGACTATTTTTCACATAGTTTTGAAATAGTGATTTTCAGCGCAAGCCAGGAGCGCGTTCTAGAAACTTCCAGTAATATGCATTATGTAAAGTTGAATTGGTCTACTGATTTTTATAGTATTTAGCATTGTTTTTTAACTGCTTAAATTCGTTAGGAATAAAGGTAGTAGAAAGATTTTGATTTTCAATAAGTGCATCTATAAAGCCAATGCCATGCTCAATTAGTTGAGAATTGTTGGCAATTTCTTCGGGTAAAGGTTTATCGAGGAGTATTTTTTGCTGTTCGATTGTCTTATAAATGCTAATTATTAGGTTAAAAGTACTTGTAGGAGTATTTGAGGAGTTAAACTTTTTTAGTAAGTTGAGAAAGTCTGTTTTAAAGAATAGTTCAATATTTTGATTAATTTTAAATGTACCTAAATTTTGAAAGTGATTTTTATGTAGTTTAGCAAAATTGAGCCAAAGAGTTTCATATAAATAGGTTTTAGCACTTTGTTTAGCCTTGTCATACTTTTCTTTTTTATAAATGGACTGTGTATCTTTATATGCTTTAGCTTTGGCAAAACGTAAATCGCTTAATAGTGCTGTAGTAACTATCTCTTTATTGTTTAAGCTTATATAGTCTAAGCCTAAATAAAAAAGTTGCTCTAAATTATCAAAGTAATTTATTGTGCCATTATCCCAAGTTAACTCATATGATGATTTATAGTGAAGATTTTTAACAATTTGATGAGTTAAATTAGTATCTTTATCTTTAGGTATCGGTAATAAATAGGGATTTCTACTTGGTATTATATGAAAATTCATAACATTAGAGAGTAGTTGTTCATTATCTGGTGCGATTTCTGTTCGCGTTTTCTTTTGCTTTTTCTTCCTATCTTTAACGGATTTAGAAACATTGTTTAAAAGTTTGGTTGTGAAAGTTTTTATTTTTTGCATGATATAT
>DBFNNF010000255.1:0-9899 GCA_048407585.1 Lactobacillus johnsonii
TTTAATGTAATTTTATTCTAGGAAAGCTAAGCAGTTTTTTATTACATTCATTAAATAACATAATAAGTCGTTTTTTTTGATTTACTCAATTAAGTAGACCACAATATAAGTGGCTATAGTCAAAGCTCACGTGTTTAATAATATTTAAGTTATAAAGTTAATAGTATTTTATCAGAAAGAAGAGAGATACGATGTCAAACGATCTACCAAGCGATGGGCACAAGGTGGTCAGTAAAGGCTACAAATACTTTATGGTATTTCTCTGTATGTTAACTCAAGCTATTCCTTACGGAATTGCTCAATTAATTCAACCTTTATTTGTTCACCCTCTGGTTAATACTTTTCACTTTACATTAGCTTCTTATACCTTAATTTTCACTTTTGGGGCTGTCGTAGGGTCTCTAGTTTCACCAATGGTTGGTAAAGCTTTACAGAAAGTTAATTTTAAAATTTTGTATTTGATTGGTATTTGCCTTTCAGCCGGAGCATATGTAATTTTTGGAATTAGTACGAAGCTACCTGGTTTCTATTTAGCCGGAATTATTTGTATGGTCGGTTCAACCTTTTATTCTGGTCAAGGTGTTCCTTGGATTATCAATCACTGGTTTCCATTCAAGGGCCGCGGGGTTGCCCTTGGATTAGCCTTTTGTGGGGGATCCATTGGGGATATTTTCTTACAACCTATTACCCAGGCAATTTTGAAGCACTTTATGACTGGTAATACTAAAACTGGTCATTTAACTTCCATGGCCCCATTCTTCATTTTTGCCGTTGCTCTTTTAGTTGTTGGTTTAATTATTGCCGCTTTTATTAGAGTACCAAAGAAAGATGAAGACGTAGCTTCTGCCGAAGAAATTAAAAAGAATCGCCATGAAGCTGCTCAAAAACAAGCACATGAATTTCAAGGTTGGAGCGGTAAACAAGTTCTTCACATGAAATGGTTCTGGATCTTTAGTATCGGCTTTTTAATTATTGGTTTAGGGCTAGCTTCTTTAAATGAAGACTATGCAGCCTTTTTAGATACTAAATTATCTTTGACTGAAGTCGGAATGATCGGTTCCGTATTCGGTATCGCTGGTATTATTGGCAATATTTCTGGTGGTTACTTATTTGATAAGTTTGGTACTGCTAAATCAATGGCTTATGCCGGAATCATGTTAATTATCGCCATTTTGATGATGATCCTCATTAGTACCCATCCTTATGGAGACCGCATTAACTTATACGCTGGTATGGGCTGGGCCTTTACTAGCGGGTTATCGGTCTTTAGTTACATGTCTGGACCTGCCTTCATGGCCAAGAGTTTATTTGGGGCCAAAGCACAAGGGGTTAACTTAGGCTACATTAGTTTAGCCTATGCAATTGGTTTTGCTATTGGTGCCCCACTCTTTGGCGTTATCAAAGGGGCTACCAGCTTTACCGTTGCTTGGTGGTTTACCATCTTCTTTGTTGCAATTGGTTTTATATTATTAATTTTTGCAGCTCTTAAAATTAAACAAATTCAAAAAAACATTGTCGTGAACAAGCCAAATATTATTTTAGATAAGTAATTAGTTAGAAAGAAGGTAATTACATGTCTACTGATGCCGCTACTAAAGATAAAGTAGTAAGCAAGGGCTATAAATACTTTATGGTTTTCCTTTGTATGTTAACCCAAGCTATTCCTTATGGAATTGCTCAAAACATTCAGCCTTTGTTTATCCACCCTTTAGTTAATACTTTCCACTTTACCTTAGCATCGTACACATTAATTTTTACGTTTGGTGCGGTTTTTGCTTCAGTTGCTTCTCCATTTATTGGTAAGGCATTAGAAAAAGTTAACTTCCGACTAATGTATTTAATTGGTATTGGTCTTTCTGCTATTGCCTACGTAATTTTTGGAATTAGTACAAAGCTACCTGGCTTCTATATTGCCGCTATCATTTGTATGGTTGGTTCAACCTTTTACTCCGGCCAAGGTGTTCCATGGGTTATTAACCACTGGTTCCCAGCAAAGGGACGTGGGGCTGCCTTAGGAATTGCCTTCTGCGGTGGTTCGATTGGTAATATCTTTTTACAACCAGCAACTCAAGCAATTTTAAAGCACTACATGACAGGTAATACTAAGACCGGTCACTTAACCTCTATGGCACCATTCTTTATCTTTGCCGTAGCTTTATTAGTAATCGGTATAATTATCGCCTGCTTCATTAGAACCCCTAAGAAAGACGAAATTGTTGTTTCTGATGCAGAACTAGCTGAAAGTAAGAAAGCTGAGGCCGCAGCCAAAGCTAAAGAGTTTAAAGGCTGGACTAGCAAACAAGTTTTACAAATGAAATGGTTCTGGATTTTCAGCCTTGGTTTCTTAATCATTGGTTTAGGCTTAGCTTCTTTAAATGAAGACTATGCCGCCTTCCTTGATACTAAGCTTTCTTTAACCGATGTTGGTTTAGTTGGGTCAATGTACGGTGTTGGTTGTTTAATCGGAAATATTTCTGGTGGTTTCTTATTTGATAAATTTGGTACAGCAAAATCAATGGCCTATGCTGGTTGTATGTATATTTTATCTATTCTAATGATGATCTTTATTAGTTTCCAACCATATGGCTCATCTATTAGTAAGGCTGCTGGCATTGGCTATGCTATCTTTTGCGGCTTAGCTGTATTTAGTTACATGTCAGGCCCAGCCTTCATGGCAAAAGACCTCTTTGGTTCAAGAGATCAAGGTGTCATGCTCGGATACGTTGGTTTAGCTTATGCAATCGGCTATGCAATTGGCGCTCCACTCTTTGGGATTATTAAAGGAGCTGCAAGCTTTACAGTTGCTTGGTACTTTATGATTGCCTTTGTTGCAATTGGTTTTGTCATTTTAGTATTTGCTGTTATTCAAATTAAGAGATATCAAAAGAAATATATTGCAGAGCAAGCAGCAAAAGCTAATGCTAAATAAGGAGGAATTTAGAAATGTGTACTGGTTTAAGATTCACAGATGATCAAGGAAATTTATACTTTGGCCGTAATCTAGATGTTGGACAAGATTATGGCGAAGGCGTTATTATCACGCCGCGTAATTATCCTCTTCCATATAAGTTCTTAGATAACACCACTACTAAAAAGGCAGTTATTGGAATGGGAATTGTGGTTGATGGTTATCCATCATACTTTGACTGCTATAACGAAGATGGACTAGGTATTGCCGGTTTAAACTTTCCACATTTTGCTAAATTTAGTGATGGTCCTATTGACGGTAAAATCAACTTAGCTTCTTACGAAATTATGCTCTGGGTTACTCAAAACTTTACTCATGTTAGTGAAGTAAGGGAAGCTTTGAAGAACGTTAACTTAGTAAACGAAGCTATTAACACATCATTTGCGGTTGCCCCTCTTCACTGGATCATTAGTGATAGTGACGAAGCCATTATTGTTGAAGTTTCAAAGCAATATGGAATGAAGGTCTTTGATGATAAAGTTGGCGTTTTAACTAATAGCCCTGACTTTAACTGGCACCTTACTAACCTTGGTAACTACACCGGTTTAAGCCCACATGACGCTACAGCCCAAAGCTGGAACGGTCAAAAAGTTGCTCCTTGGGGTGTAGGAACTGGTAGTTTAGGTCTGCCAGGTGACAGCATTCCAGCCGACCGTTTTGTTAAAGCAGCTTACTTAAACGTAAACTATCCAACTGCCAAAGGTGAAAAAGCAAACGTCGCTAAATTCTTCAACATCTTAAAGTCCGTTGCCATGATCAAAGGCAGTGTAGTCAACGATCAAGGCAAGGACGAATATACTGTCTATACTGCCTGCTACTCTTCTGGAAGCAAGACTTACTACTGTAATTTTGAAGATGATTTTGAATTAAAGACTTATAAACTAGACGATAAAACAATGAATTCAACTAGTCTTATTACTTACTAATTTTTATTATTTATATCCTATATTCCTAAAAAACAAAAAAGCCACCTATTTCAGGTGGCTTTTGTCGTATACAAGTGTTTAATTTTAGAAAGGACCATTATTATAGCATGATATATAGCTACGGTCAATATATTTTTTATTCACCTTTAAAACTACCATCTTCAACTTCACGAATAAAGTCAGCCAAGTGCTTGTAGTAAACATCTGGATTATCAACCATATGGTGGTGACCCCCATCAGGTGTAGTAACCAGGCGTGAATTTGGAATTTCTTTTTGCATAATTTTAGCAGTAGAAATTGGCATAGTTTCATTTTCACCAAAAGTAATTAAAGTTGGTACTTTAATATTCTTAAGTTGGTCTCTAAAGTGCCAATCTTTAAGCTTACCAGTAATAACAAATTCATTATCGCCTTGGAAGACATTATAAACAGCACTTCCGCCAAGATCCTTTAAGTGATAAAGCTTTGAAGGTTGCTTTCTATCAACAAAATTAATATTTAAAATTTGTACATCATCTTGGTAGCGTTGATTATCATAATCATTATTCTTCTCACACTCATGCATGAAATCAATTTCTGTTTGAGGAAGAACTTCTTGTCTCCTTCTATTTACAGAATCAACATACTCATCAATTTCATCAACCATTGAAGAAATAATGGCGCCCTTTAAATGCTGCCCATATTTAACTGCATATTCTTGCACCAAGAGGCCGCCCCAGCTTTGGCCAATTAAGTAGAAATTATCTAAGCCAAGCTTTTCACGCACTTCATCAACTTCATCTAAAAAATATTCATAAGTTAAATACTTCTTAGCAATTTCTGGATCTGAGTAATCTGGTTGATCAGAGTAAAGTGACCCTAGTTGATCATACATAGTTACTTGAACATTAAGCCCCTGCTTCTTTAATTGTTCTGCAGCATCTTCCCAATATTCATGATTTCCACCAGGACCACCATGAAGTGCTAATAAATGAATATCACCTTCGCCTTGCGTATTAGTCCATAAGTGATAACCGTTGTCTAAAGTAATAATTTTAGTGCCAGTTCTCATAAAATTCTCCTTTTTAGTTTTTATTTTATATTTTATCTCATTTTCTTTTTAATTCCGATATGAATTGCACCAGCACCTAAATTTAATTTGGTTATTGTTACATTTTTAAAACCATCGTGCTCAAGCATTTTCTTTAAACGCGTAGCTGAAATAAATTTAGCAGTAGTATGTGACAGGTACTTGTAGTCATCAACATTAGCACCCAATAATTTAGCAAAATTAGGAAACAGTTTAAAGTAACTTTCCCATCCTAACTTAATAATTGGATTAGTTGGCTGTGAAGTCTCTAGAATTCCAACTTTTCCACCTGGCTTTAAAACCCGGTAAATTTCTTTCAAAACTTGATCTGCATCCGGAACATTACGTAAACCAAAACCAATTGTTACAATATCAAAGCTTTGGTCCGGATAAGGCAGATGCATTGCATCCCCTTGCTTTAACTGAATTTCTTTTTGTAAATTCTGCACTCTAATCTTTTTATCAGCTAAGTCGAGCATTTTTTGATTAAAATCTAGTCCAATTACATTGCCAGAGGGACCCACTTGTTTTGCTAAGGCAATTGTTAAGTCACCTGTCCCGCAACATAAGTCCAAAGCAAAATCTCCAGCTTCTACTTTTAATTCTTTAAAGAACTTTTTCCGCCAGCCATTTTGTGTTCCTAAGCTAATTAGATTATTCATCTGATCATAATGCGGAGCAACTCGTGTAAATAAATCATGAACGTCTTTTTCAGGTACCTTATTAGTTAAACTCATTTTTATCACCAAATTTATTATCCCAACAAAAAAGCTATGATTCAAATGAACCATAGCTTTTCTTAAATTCGATTAGATTTTCTACGCCAAATGTGAACTAAAATTCCAATAACTAACCCTAAGATCGTCGGTACAACCCAGGCTAGACCAATATTAGCAAACGGCAAATACTGAAGTCGAATACGACTAACTGCATTGTAGAATGCTGTTCCAGCAATTGGTGCTGGCAAGTTTGTAATTAAATCAAAGACTGCTGGAATCAAGGTCAAAAGCATAGTAACTTTGTATACAACTGTATCACCCTTAAATAATGGCGAACATACCGATAAGATAATTAATACAATTGCTAAAGGATATAAAAACATTAAGACAGGAAGCGACCAGTGAATAATTTTCTCTAAGCCTAGATTGGCGGTAGCCAAAGATCCAATACATCCAATTGTCAACCAGCCCTTGTAACTAACCTTTGAATAATGAGCACTAAAATCTAGAGCAAACGCAGCCAATACCCCAACTGCAGTAGTTAAACACGCTAAGAAAATTAAAACAGCTAATAAGGCTTGTCCAAAAATACCAGCATAATATTTAACAATCTCTGAAAGCAGAATTCCACCATCACTCGCTATTTTAAAATGTCCTAATGACATTGCGCCAATAACAATCAATAAAGTATAAATCACTCCAATTGCAACAACCGCAATTAATCCAGACTTTGCAGTTATTTTGGCAGTCTTCTTTTCATCATTATTAACTAACTCTTTAATTGCTGTTACTACAGTTACACCGAATGCTAATCCTGCTAGTGCATCCATAGTATTATATCCCTCTAAAAAACCCTTAACGATGGCACCATTCAGGTAGTCTTTGGTTACTGGAACAGTATTGGGATTACCGAGCGGCCAAGCAAACGCAATAACAAAAATAATAAACAGCAAAATTAAAAAAATTGGGTTTAAAATTTTACCCAGAGAGGAAAGAATATCACTTTCGTTATAGGCAATCGCGTACACTATCGCAAAAAAGATAATCGTAAAAACAACTAAACCAGTCCCCTGAAATTGCTTAGGCAATAACGGAGCAATTCCAACAGTATAAGATACAGTTGCATTTCTTGGAGCGGCAAATAACGGACCGATAGCAAGCTGCATCAAAGTCATAAACGAAAGCGCAAAAATTTTTCCTACCGGTAACCCAATTTGATAAACACCATTACTACGAGTAATAGCAACGGCTAGGAGTGAAAGTAGCGGTAAAACTACCCCAGTAATTGAAAAACCAATCGCTGCTGGTCCCCAATTTTTACCAGCAAGCTGGCCTAAATGAAGTGGGAAAATTAAGTTTCCTGCACCAAAGAATAGTGCAAAAATCATTGATGCTACAATTAAATATTGTTTTGTTGTCAGCTTCTTTTCCTGCGCTTCTCTCAATTAAATTCCTCCAAAAAATCAATTATTTTTAGTATTTTAGCAAAAAAACGCTGTAAACTCTAGTGTTTACAACGTTTTAATGAATTAATACTATTTTTCTAATTCATCATTTGCGCTATTTGCGGCAATTCTACCAAAAGTAAAGATATCAGCAAGCGAATTTCCACCTAAACGGTTACCTGCGTGAATTCCGCCGGCTACTTCCCCAGCAGCATATAGACCAGGAATTTGCTTACCATCTTTATCTAAAACATGAGCACCTGTATCAATCTTCAAACCACCCATAGTATGGTGGATGGCTGGCTTTCTCGGGGTTGCATAGAATGGAGCAACTTCACATTTTAGATTAAAGGCTGATTTTTCAAAATCTGGATCTTTTCCTGCTTCAACATAAGAATTATATTTTTCAATGGTCTCAACTAAAGTATCAGGATCCATTCCAACTTGCTTAGCTAAATCTTCTAAGCTATCCGCTCTAAACAAAGTTCCAGCCTTTACTTGTGCATCAATTGATTCTTGAGTTGTGTTATAAGCAGTATCTTTGATCTTGTCATCAGCAATTAAATAGAACAAGCCACCATTATCAATAGCTGCCTTGGTTAAAACATCACGTTCTGCAAATTCATTTACGAAACGCTTACCCTTTTGATTAACCATAATATAGTTTTCTGGTGGAGTTTGTAGACCAGTAAATAGCTCACCCGTCTTTGGATCAGAAACGGGCATCATCTGAATAAAGCCCATTCCAACTAAGTCTGCACCTGCTTCTTTACCAAGGTTAATTCCGTCCCCAGTAATTGCAGGAGAATTAGTAGTGGCAATATTATCATCAATATGCTTCCAGTAAGTATTGTATTTTTGAACCATTGGTGTATTTGCTCCAAATCCACCAGCAGTTAAAATTACAGCCTTAGCATTAACAGTGATTGTACTGCCATCTGGTCTTTTAGCAATAACGCCTTTAACTTGACCATCTTCAATAATCAAGTGCTCAGCTCGAGTATCGGTCAGAATTCTTCCACCATGATCCTTTACCCAATCACCTAAAACATGAATAAAGGCATAACCCATTGGTTCAACTGGCTTGTGCCCTCTTCTCCATAAGGCACCTACTGGCATTGTTACTTGACTGCGATCGAATTTAACTCCTAAATCACTTAACCAATGCACTGAGTCCAAGGCATTATCGATTAATTCTTTGACTAAAGCATAGTTACCGTGAATTTCATTTCCATTTAAGTCAGTTCTCTTACCACCTAAATAGGTTTGAATTTCATGAAGTAATTTTGAATCAAATAGATAATCAGCACCAGAGTCTACATATTCTTTTATTTGCTTTTGTAATTTTTTAAAGTCTTCTTGATACTCTGGATCAATCTCTTCAAGTGGAGTTGCTGCTAGTTCTTCTAAGGTTTCTTTTTCGCCAGCTAAAGCTTTAAATTTATTTTGCCAATCTGGTTCTGCAGCATTCATTGGACCACCAGCACGACTAGTGTTTCCTCCAATTTGTGGGAACTTTTCAAGTACAATGACATCTTTACTATGTTGAATACTTCTAGCAGCTGCAGCTAGACCTGCACCACCAGCTCCAACAACTACAACATCAGTTGTATAAGTCTCATCTTTTGCTCTTTGTTCCTTTGGTTTAGCTCGGTTTTTCCACTCATCTGGGTCTCCACCAGCTTCACTAATTGCCAATGCTACTCCATCAATAACACCATGACTAGAGATAGTAGCACCACTAACTGTATCAACATTTAAAGTCTGATTTTCAACAATTTCTTCAGGCAACCGTCTAAATACTTCGTCAGCTACTCCCTTAGTTTCACCTTTAGCGTCAACCTTAATATCTTCAATTTTATTTTCGGAAAGAGTAACTTCCATAGGCATAAAACTTGCGCCATGTCCTTGAGCTTTTACATTGTATTTTCCTGATTTCATAATTTTCCTACCCTTTCTTAAATATTTTCACCTAAATTATAAGTTATTAAATCTACAGGCTTAAATATCTTTTTTACAAATCACTAATAACAAATTTGTTATAGCCGATCTAGGATGAACTTACGATTGTCTTATCTAATAATGGGTTGTAAATTTTTCCTTTTAAATTCTTCAACTAAATTTTTTAAAGCTTGCGATTTTGTTTTTTCAGCTTTCGTTGCAATAAAGAAAGTAACGTTAATTAAGTCATAGCTTAAGGGAAAAAGGTTAATTGGCGTTTCACCAATTCTTTTAATGATGCTAGCAGTGGAGATAGTTAATCCCATCCCATGAATTGCTAGACTAGTTGCAGTAATAATGTTTTTAGATTCTAAAACAACTCGTGGTTCTAAATGAAATCGTTGGAAAACTCCATTGACTTGGTGCCGAATAGCCGAACCAGGAACACTTAAAACAAAAGGTTCTTGTAATAAGTCTTTTAGGTTTAAGTCATCTGGTTTAAGGATAAATTTTCTTTCCTGGTAATACGGAGATGAAGGTGAAATTACTACATAGTATCTTTCACCACCATTACTTACGATGTCTAAGCTTGAATCAATTGCCTCTGGAGTTTGACCGATATAACAGTCAATATTTCCACTCAGTAAATTTCTTTCACTTTCTCTTGGGAAGTTTTCAAAAAGCTGTATTTCTACGCGAGGATTTTTCTTTAAAAAATCTGATAGTATTTCTGGTAGTAAATAAGTGCCTAGACTCTCTAAAATTCCAATTCTGATGATTTCTTTATTAGGATGAGTGTATTGGGCAATTTTTTTATTTAATTGTTGTTTG
>DBFNNF010000256.1:0-1731 GCA_048407585.1 Lactobacillus johnsonii
AGATATACTTCATTCTCTTTCTCATTTTTAAGAAAACAAGAATAATTAATCCAATAACAAAAACAATTATTGCTAGCTCAAACAATAATTTACACTCATAAAAATGGCGAGCTGCACTTGGAGAAGTAGGAAAATCAGACATTTGCAGCCTATTTTTAAAAGGTAGCAACAAATAATCCAAAAGTTGAGTATAGTTTTTCATTATTGTTCCCAGTGATTTTCTTACTATTAAATCAGTCTTTTGAGCCTTTACAAAAATTGCTAGTAAGGGCCAGCTCAAAACTAATGCTCCTAAAGTAGCGGTAGCAAGTGCCATCATTAAATTGTAAACAACTGCAATTATTGGTTTTCTTTTCATAGTTTCCATTCATCTAGATTCTCTACAATATATGTCGGCTTTTTATCTTTTTCTTTTAACTGATCCTTATTTGTTACGCCTGTCAACGTTAAAAGTGAATCAATATTGCAGTTAATCCCCGCCATAATATCGGTATCGTAGTTATCTCCGACTAAAATTGCATCTTGACCTTGTGCATTCAACATTTTCAATGCGCTCGCTACAATAATCGACGAAGGCTTTCCGATGTAAGTTGGCTTAACCCCGGTTGCTACTTCAATCATCGTGCAAAGGGCACCATTTCCGGGTAACAACTCATCCCCAGAAGGCAAATTTTTATCTGCATTTGTTCCAATAAATGTTGCACCATTTCTGATAGCCCGAGTTGCTACACGAATTTTGTGGTAGGTTAAATCTGTATCCATCCCTACAACCACATATTTTGGATTTCGATCATCATAGTAAAAACGTTCATTTTTTAATAAACCTTGCACTAAGCCAATTTGACCAATAATATAAATTGGTATTTTAGTTGCATCTGGATTTTGAGAAAGTAAATAAGACTCTGTAGCTAAAACTGGCGTATAAACATGGTAAATATCAGTATTAACGCCATGTCCTCTAAGCTTATCAACTACCATTTGTGGTGTACGAGTTGAATTATTAGTTAAAAATAAGTGTGGAATATTTTTTTCTTGGAGACGATGTATAAATCTCACACCACTTTCAATCGTATCGTTACCACGGTAAATAGTTCCATCTAAATCAATTAAGTAACATTTATAGTCTTTATGTTCCACAATTATCCCTTTCTCTTCTTAATTACAAAGCTTTTATTTTTATGATTTCCGCGTTGAAATTTTACTGCTGTCTTATGACTGCCAATCTTTGTTTTATGAACGCGTCTTTCTTTAAAGTAAGGACGCTTTGCACGGTAGCGGTTATTGTTTGTACTCTTTCTCTTATTTTGCCTACCAAAAGCAATTTTTTTAATTTGGTTTTCTTGAGCTAAACGCAAAATAAAATATGCACTACCAGGATTACAATATTCTTCTAAATAATCCACAATTGCATTAGCTTTTTTATCAATTGCAACGCGATCATTCTCATCATAAAAGCCCTTTAATCTCAAATGCTCACTTGAGACATCCCCTACTAAATAATCATATTGATCTAAATAAGGGTCATACTTCTCCTTAAGCATTTCAATGTCTAGAGCATCTTTTACGTTAGCTATAATTTCATACTCTCGCCCGTTAATCATTACAATATCTTCATTAATAATGACATGAGCTAAAGGATGGTATAGCGGCTGGTCTTTATCTGCTTCTTTATACTCCATTATTTTTCTTTCTCGTTAGGTATTGGGTATTTCTTTTTTAAATAGTTTCCTA
>DBFNNF010000257.1:0-14091 GCA_048407585.1 Lactobacillus johnsonii
TAAAAGATAAGTGGATTAGAGCTTTCACCCTAATTAAAAAATCAAACTGTTATTTATTCTTTGGAGTTAGTTTACTCAAATCACCTTCTTTAAAGTAGTAACTATAAGCCTGAGCACTGTCACTATCCTCTAAAATAGAATCTGAGGGAAAGTCTCCATGAACAATATTAGGAATAAAGACATGAAAATGTTCGTTGAAATTATCAGCATCAATCATTCTAATTCTTGTACCAATCGGCACTACATCGTTCCAATCTCGAATAATTGCTTCCGCTTCGTAATAACATGGTAAGTTACTTAGTGCTTCTCTTTCAAAATGCAACTGTCCATAATCATGACCTTTTTTATCATCTTTTTCATTAGCGCTTTTAAACTGTGGATAAGTATTAATGTTATCAGAACTTTGATTACTCCCCAGATAATCACTAATAAGAGGAGTTAGGTTAGTTAGTTTAGCTAAAACATGTCCAGCATCTATAGGATATGATTTTTTTCCACCACTGCTCATAATCGAATCAACATGCGTAACTGTAGTTCCATTAGTTGAGTCATCTTTAGATTCATCATGCTTTGACATGTTTTCTCTCGTTTCATATCTTTTTTGTATCCAAGACTTATCATGTCTAGCACCTTTATGGAAATATACTACTTCATTCTCTAACCATGCACGCCAACCAGTAATTGTTACCCTACCATACGCATAATGAAGAACAGGAAGAAGATAACGATGATATTGTAAAAAAGATTCTATAATTTTTTCAGGCTTTTTTCCGTCTTTATCAGAAAGATTAAAATAGTTTTCGTCGTCTTCTGCATAACTTATATTGTAGTCTTGCAGTTGTTCAATCGAAGCTAACTCTTTTTCTTCTTCAAACCCAAGGCGCTTCAGCACTTCTTTTTCTTTCATAAAAAGACTAGTTACGCTTTCTCTTCTTGTCGCCTGCTAAAGAGCCTAGGCCTAGGGATGCCAAAGACAATCCTGCTAAAGCAGCAAATACGCTAAGCTTATCGTTGGCACCAGTTTGTGGTAATGAATTCTTAGATGCATTAGCTTGGGCAACTAACTTCTTAGTTTGAGGACTTAAAACAGATGCATTATTTGATCTTACTACAGTGTTAGTTAAGACTTCACTTCTTTGAGTAGTAGATACAGCAGCGTCTGAATCTACAGAGCTAGCAGTGCCAGCTTGAACACTAGTAGTTGTAGTAGCAGCATGCTTAGGAGCTGAAACATTATCTAAAGCCTTGTTGATTTGAGCATCAAGGGAAGCACGTTTTTGGTCTGCCTTTTGCTTGTTGATTGTAGTATTTAATTGCTTGATCTTAGATTCATAGTTAGTAATAGCTGTTGATAAATCTTCAATATGATTGTTTAACTTAGTCAATTCATCTTGAGCAGCTTGGTATTCCTTATCAGTCTTAGCAGCGTCTTCTTTTGCTTCGTTATAAGCTTTAGTCTTATCTGCTAATTCAGCATTTGCCTTGTTCAAGTTATCAATTACATCTTTATGGGTGCTTACATATTCATTATATGCAGCTTTAGCCTTAGCTAAGTTAGCGTCAGCTTGTTCTTTAGTAGTTTTAGCAGTTGATAACTTAGCTTTCAATTCATCTAAACGAAAAGAAATAGCTGATAATTCACTTGTTGCCTTGTCTAAGTTAGCTTTGCTTTCTGCTACTGCACTTTCGGCTTTACTCTTTGCACTGTTAAGGTCATTTAACTTAGCTGTTAACTTATCTAAGTTAGCTTTAGCAGCGTTAAATTGAGCAAGAAGATCTTTATTATTAGCTTGGTAAGTGGCTAAATCAGCTTCTGCCTTAGATTGAGCTTTATCAAGGGATGCTTGTTTATCCTTCAATTCTTGAACGTGACCTGGTAGAACTGCAATCTTCTTGTCTGCATTAGCTTTATCGGCGTTTGCAGTTTCAAGAGTCTTGTTACTGTTACCAATAGATTTAGTTAAATCGTTAATACGATTAGTAATATCTGAAATGTTTTTAGTTAATCCATTAATTTGATTATCTAATGTTGATTTCTTAGCGCTCAAATCGTTTATTTGTGCTAAACTTTCAGAATATTGTTTAGCCACATCAGACTTATTTGAATCTAATGGGATATTTGCATTCACGTTGAATACTTTTGGATCTAGTATAGAAGATTGGGGAACATTAATAACATGAATACCGATTGTGCTTGGCGGCAGATTATCAAGGTTGTTATCGCGTTTACCTGTATCCAAATTGATACTGATCGCACTATAATTATTTTCATGTGCATTATTACTGAAAATACCTTGAGACAATAGAGCAGACGCATGAAGTACTTCATCACCATTGAATAGCATGTTAATTATTGAATTGTATATACTAATCTTTAAATTATCCATACTACTTAAGTGGTTTTTCAAACTATCCAGTGCTTTTTGTTTTTCTTGTTCGGTTTTAGCCATATAATAATCGCTAAGACCATCTAGTCCGCTTTCATCCATATTTTCATAATATTGACTGCTATCATCATACGATCCATCATTTTTAACGCTATATTTCAAACCATATTTTCTCGCAATTTCATTAATTGCAGCGGAATAGTGGTCTTGCATTTTACCATCATGAGTAACATAACCCCATTCGTCTTTAGTGTATCTAGCTGCAATTTCATTTGCAAAACTCAATGCTGAGTCATTAAACTTCCAAGGTTCTACACCCATTTGCCGTCGCACTTGATTAATCAAATTAATACCAAATTTACTAATTTCAAGTTGATCAGCTCTTGACATATGCGTCACGTCTATCATATGGGTCTTTTCTTTTTCATTATGCTTATATCCGTTTTGCTTGCGTCCGATTGCGCTTGCTACAGAAAATGCTGCATCTGCTTTGTTAGAATCTGATGATTTCCACTTATTCTTTATCGCATCGATGTATTCTTGAGGTAATGTGATAGTATTGACTACTGTATCTTTATCAGCATCTAATTCTGCTTTTGCAGTTTCCATCTTGCTCTGTGCGGTTTGCAAATCTTTAGCGACTTCATCTCTTTGACTAGTTAAATCACTTGCTTGTTTTTGCTTGTTGCTTAATTCACTCTTTGCACCGTTTAATGCTTCAGTATCACTATTTAATTTTGCTTGTGCATTATTAATAGTTTCTGCTGCTTTATTTGCTGTATCTTGTGCAGCCTTTAACTCGTTTTGTGCCTGAGTTAATTCCTTAGCATTTTCTTGTACAGCCTTTTGAGCATCGTCTGCTTCTTTTGCGTGTTTATCTAATTCAGCTTTGACTGGTTGATAGTCTTTGTCAACAGCATCATAAGTCTTTTGTGCTTGCTGGGCTTGACCTTGAGTCTTACTAATTTCTTCATTAGTCTTGTTCAAAGTTTCAGTATTAGTCTTTAATGCGTCTTCTTGACCCTGACGATTATTTAAAGCTTCTGCTTGTTTAGTATTTTGAACATTAATTTGTTCTTGTGTACTTTGAACATCAGCATTAGCTTTATTCACATCGTTTTGTGCAGACTTAACATTATTTTCATAAGAAGCGTCATAATTTGCTTGAGCTTTAGCTTGCGCATCTTGAGCAGTCTTTAATTGATCTTGTGCATTAGCTAAACCGGATTGAGCTGATTGATTATTTGAATCAGCAGTTAAAACATTTGCTTGAGCATCTGGAACCTTACGAACGGCATCATCTTTTTCAGCTTGAGCTTTATTTAATTGATCTTGCGTTTGAGTTAAATCTTTTTGATTTTGATCAATTGTCTTTTGTGCTGCATTCTTATCAACTTGCTTTTGAACTTCAGCCGCATGAGCGTTTTGAGTATTAACGCCAGCTACTGCACCAGCCGCAAGTACTGCAGCGGAGACATACATTAACTTACTATTTTTACTTTTCATTCTTACTCCTCCGAATAAAATTAAATAACTGGTTTCGATCTAAAAGGTAGATACAAGCCTAGTTTACCCCCCCCATTTTTTATTTTGTCAAGTTGTTTTACGAACAAAGCAAAAAAACCAAACGCCATCGAAGAAAAAACGTTATTCTTCAACATCATTTGGTTCTTTATAAAATAACTTATTCTGTTAACTATTCTTTATCGTTTATTTTCTAGCTCTTACTTCAACATACTCTCTGCATATGGCAACTCAAGTGATGGATCTGCATTTAAGTTCACATCACTAAATTTACCTGCTTGATACAAGTTGTAAGCAGCTGCACCAATCATTGCTGCATTATCACCGCAAAGCTTCAAGTCTGGTAAGATCACTTTCGGCTTAATATCAGCAGGCAACTTTTCAATCTCTTCTGCTAAACGATCCCGTAAGCCATGGTTTGCGGCAACCCCACCACCTAGAATAAAGGTCTTTGGCTTATATTCCTTAATGGCTCTAATTGTCTTATGACTTAACACATCAACGACTGAAGCTTGGAAACTTGCAGCTAGGTCATACTTATCAAGCTCTTCATGAATTTGGTCTGCATGGTGGCAAGTATTAATGAAGGCACTCTTAAGACCTGAGAAGGAGAAGTCATAATCATCATCTTCCATCATTGCTCTTGGGAAGTGGAAGGTATCTTTTCCCTTATGTGCCCATTCATCGATGGTCTTACCTGCTGGGTAATTAACACCTAAAACGCGGCCAATCTTATCATAGGCTTCACCAGCTGCGTCATCCCTCGTATCACCCACAATTTCAAAGTGAATCGGATCCTTCATCAAGACAATCTCAGTATGTCCGCCAGACACCTGCAAGGCAAGAGCTGGATATTCAATCTCATCCTTTAATTGCGCTGCCATAATGTGGCCCATAATGTGGTCAACGCCAATTAACGGAATTCCAGTTGCCATTGAAGCAGCCTTTGCTGCACTAACACCAATCAAAAGTGCACCAACTAGACCTGGTCCATAGGTGACCGCAATTGCATCAATATCATCCCAAGTCGCATTTGCTTCATCCAAAGCTTCCTTAGTAATCTGCGTAATTACTTCAATATGGTGACGACTTGCTACTTCTGGCACAACCCCACCAAAGCGTTGGTGACTTTTAATTTGAGTAGCTACAATTAAGCTTTCGATTTCACGACCATTTTTAATCACAGCAGTTGAAGTTTCATCACATGAGCTTTCAAATGCTAAAATTCGAACATCTTTTTTAGTCACTTTATCTCTTCCTATTCTTAATCTGTCAATTCCTTAATCATGCTAATCGCATCTGCTTGTTCAGTAGTATAGTAGTTCTTCCGGATAAAGTTATCCTTAAAGCCTAACTTACGATACAAACTCTGAGCATTATAGTTATCGCTGCGTACCTCTAAAGTCATCTGAACTGCGCGATTTTTCTGAGCAATCCCAATCATGGTTCTGAGCAAGAATTCACCAATTCCTCTTCGTTGATAGGTAGGCTTCACCGCAATATTGGTAATATGACCTTCTTGGGCCTGCATTCTCATCCCCACAAAGCCCACCAAAGTCGAGCCTTGATAAACTACCAAGTACAAGGAATTAGCATGCTTCTTTAATTCACTCTTAAAAGAAAATCGACTCCAAGGCGTCCGTCCAAAGTACACTTCTTGCTCTAAACCTAACAAGTCCGCAATATTCTCATCGCTAGCCTTCATAACCTGATAAGTTTCATTATCTAGCCTTAATGCAAAAGGCGTAAAGCTGAGGTCGATTTCTACCGGATGGAAAAATAAACTAAACTTCTTCAACATAGTCGCTATCAGGACCAAATGCCTTTCCAGTCTTATTATGCCAGTCCATTTCAGCTTGCGTACGTCTCAAATATTTTGGCACCATCTTATCAGGATCTACTGCTTCTTTATTAAGAGCTAATTTTCCAACTTCACTAGCATGAATTTGGTTGTCGCCAGCATCTTGAGTGAAATTGTCTGAACCTAGTAAGTCCTTAATTTCATCTTGGTATTTTTCAATTGGGCTACCAACAAAGATAACTTGTTCAGATAAGCCAAGATCTTTCACCTTATTCATCAACTCATCTAAATGATAGTGACCGTCAGGAACTAGATTCTCTAACTTGCCGTCAGCCTTATGATAAACACCAGCAAAGAAATTCTTATTACGAGCATCTAATTCACTTACAATCAAGCCATCGCTTGCGCCATTAGCTAATGCAGCTAAAGTTGATACTCCAACTAAGTCTTTATTTAAAATAGAAGCAAACATCTTCGCAGTAGTAATTCCAATTCTTAAACCAGTATAAGAACCAGGACCTTCTGCAACTGCAAAACGATCAATATCTTTTAAAGTAAGATCATTTTCCTTCAACAATTCATTAATTAAAGGATCTAAATGTTCACTATGATTTCGATGATCTTCCTCATTCTTTTCCCAAATTTTATCTCCATCATTCAAAGCTACGCTCAAATGATTGGTTGCAGTAGTAATACTTAATATTTTCATTTAAATTCTATCCTTATTATTATCGAAATTACCTTCTTATTTTAACACGTTGAAGAGCATTTAAAATCACGTAAAGAACGACAATTTGAATCCAAGGAGTGATCAACTCTTTTAGAATTCTTTGTAGAAATGCTGCTCTTAAATCTAAGCCATATAATAGATGAATCCAGTAAGTATTCATTAAGACATTAACCACTAAGGTAACTAATAAAGTTGACGCAATAATACGCCACCACTTAATTGGTTTTTGATATAAGAAGAGGGCGTAAATTACTACACCAACAATTGCTGACAGTGTAAAGCCTGGGAAGAAGCCTCCCTCAACTCCAAAAATAGCTGACCGTAATAAGTCACTAACTAATGCCCCAATTCCGCCCCACAAGGGGCCGAAATAATAAGCAAGCAATGCACTTCCGATAAATCCTAATCCTACCTTTAAGGTTGAAGGACCAAAAGATATCTTCTCAAGGACAATATCCATTGCTACAAAGAGTGCCAAGGTAACTAACCCCTGCAAATCTAATTTCTTTATTCCTGTCTTCATTGGCATCCCTACCTTTCAAAAAAAGCACGACTGTACTAACAACAAGTCATGCCTTTAATTTTCTTTCCAATTAATTTCAGCCAAGGCAGACGCCTCACCCTGATTAGAAATCAAATGATACGAAGTCAATGTATCTTGGTCAAGCTCTACTTCTGCTAGTGCTTGATTTCCATATTGAACTTCTTTTTTAAATGAAATATCAATACTCTTAACAGTATGAGAATTCAAGAACTCTCTTGGCAAGGTATCAATCATCCAATCGAAATAAATACTATTAGTTAAATGGTGGTTTGTATCTAAATCATAATATCTAACAGTATATTTCTTACTTGAGCTATACGCTTTTAGAGGACGTAATCTCTTAAAGCGCGGCATATGTTTCAAGTATGGAGTTCCAAATTTCTGCATCATTTGATCATCTGCTTCAGTAATTTTGCGATTTTTTAAATCTAAAATTACCCATTGGCTTTTGACATCCACTATCTTTTTGTTAGTAGAATCAATTATACCAAAATCTCTGTATTCAAAAAAGCGATTATATCCACTACCGTTGGTAGTAACAGTAATTTTTTCACCAGCTTCAGGCAAGCGGTCAATATCAAGATGATACTCAACTACAACCCAGCCTAGATTTTGCTTTAGTAAATCATGAATCCCAGCACCACCTGCTGTTAATTGATCATTTGAAACCTGCATAAAATGCTCAATTAAATGAGGAAGTTGAATTTTTCCTGTTTCATCACAATCACCATAGCTAACTTGGTGCTCTTCTTTAAAAATCTTTTCCATCTTAATCTCCGTGCTTAATTTTGATGGTATTTGTCATAAAGTTCATTCTTTGAAACCTTATTTGCCTTAGCAACTGACTTAATCGCATCTTTTTTACTTTCACCAGCTGCTACTTGATCGGCTACTTGCTTAATTAACTCATCCCAAGAAAGTTGCTTTTCTTCCTCTTCATTCGGAGAAACCAAAACCACAAATTCACCTCGTGGATCATTCTCAGTGAAGTATTCATTAATTTCACTAATTGATCCTCTGATATATTCTTCATGAATCTTAGTTAATTCACGAGCCAAGGCAATTTTTCGATCTGGCTTAATTACTTCAGCTAAAGTCTTCAAGGTTTTCTTCAAGCGATGCGGTGCTTCATAAAAGATTGAAGTAGCACGTGAAGTATTCATCATTTCAAAGTACTTCTTCTGCTCACTGCTCTTACGTGGCAAGAACCCATAATAAGTAAAGGGTTGTGCATCAAAGCCAGAAGCAATCAAGGCAGTCGCAAAAGCTGAAGGACCAGGAAGAGAGACAACAGGAATATCATTTTTGATACATTCCTGCACCAAGACATACCCTGGGTCTGAGATTACCGGCATCCCAGCATCAGAAATCTCAGCAATTGTCTTTCCTTCCTTAAGCAGCTTAATCAATTCTGGAGCACGCTCTTTAGAATTATACTTATGAAAAGAAATCATCTTATTATGAACGCCGATTTTTTCAAGCAAGATCCCACTAGTTCGAGTATCTTCAGCTGCGATGTAATCAGCTTCAGTTAGAATTCTCTTAGCTCTTAAAGTAATATCTTCTAAATTTCCAATTGGAGTAGGGACAAGATACAGACGTCCCTTATCTTTTTCATTAAAACTACTCTGCACTTGCATAATTTTTATCCCCTGCTCTTTTGTCCGTGATTTACAAAATTATCTAAAATATCTAAGCAGAACATGCAATCTTCACCTGATTCACGGTGAGAACCATAGTACATATTGCAGATATGGTAACCAGAATCGTAAATATTTCTCAGTGACTTCAAACCAGCTTGCGACTTATTTTCAGCTGGCTCTTTATTTGCATCTAGCTTACTAATCTTTTCTCTTAATAGTTGGTTTTCAACTTTTAATTCTGTATTTTCTTTCAATACTTCAAGCATGTCATTTTCCAGACCGGCAACAGTTTTTGTCATTGCCTGAAGATTGTGCTGTAATTGTGACAATTGTGAAAATGGATCCACTCAAAAACACCTACCGTTCAAAACTCAATACTAAATAATCTAATGTATTGTGGAAACTAACATTACTAGCTCGCATCTTATCGCAAGTCATTAATAACTCTAATAAAGATGCACTTTCCCTTAACTTTTTACCCGCTTCTAAGCTCTTCATGGCCAAAGTCTTAAGTTGATAAAAAACAAACTTTTGACCCGCTGGCTTAGTAGCAAGACTACTAATCTGATTCACACGCACCAGGGCTAAATCATTACGTTCTAATAATTCTTGAAATAAGTATTTACTCTCTTCTTCAAGCTTACTTGTATCGCCTAGATCATCAATTTCTTCATCTGTTAAGCCATATTCAAGTAGCTGCGCCCTTTTACTATCAATCTTTTCATCAGAGAAATTAAGAATCTGGGTTCTAGATTTAACCGTTGGTAAAATTTGATTTTCATTATTTGTGATCAGAATAGTAACGACTGGCGCTACTGGTTCTTCTAATAAATTAAGCAAGGCATTGCTTGCAGCTAAAGTTAATTTTTCCGCATTTTCAATTATAAAAAAGCGGCGATTTCCTTCAACAGAGCTCTTAGCAAGTTCTTCTTTTAAAGGACGAATCTGATCAATTGAGAGAGTCTGCTTACCTTCTAGTTTTACTAAGAAGACATCTGGATGATTTCCATCTAAGATTCTCTGACAATTGTTACAAGTTCCGTCTGGCTTATCTTCTCCCAAGCAATTAAAGAGACAAGCCAGCCAGTAAGCTGTATTTATTCCCTTCTTTTGCATGGGATCGACAAACAAGTAACTATGGGCAACTTTTTTATTTAAATATGCATCCCTTAAAAGATCAGCCTGCTTTTGGCCGATATTTTTTAAATCAATCATTAAAAGTGTTTAAATTCCTCAACTGGTAATACAAAGACAGTCGCTCCGCCAACAGTAACTTGGACTGGTTTTCCAAGCATGGAAGTGCCTGCAGCATCCATGTTCATATTCGAGACATATTGTTCTCTAGTATGGGAGCTCTTTTTAATGATTTCTAATACTTCATTTACGCGGTCATCTTCAATACCCACGATAAAAGTTGTATTCCCTGCTCTCAAAAAGCCACCGCTGGTAGCTAATTTAGTTGCACGAACATCATTTTGAATAAATTCTTTTGCTAAGGTATCTGCATCTTTATCCTGTACAATTGCTAAAACAAGTTTCATTCTTACCAAATCCTTACATAAAAATATCAGGTAATTGTTTTCTTATTATTTTAACACTATTAGCTGCAACATCCTTGATCGGCAAATTAGCATCTACTTTTTTAATTCGATCAGGATAGCGTTCAAGTAATTCACGATAACCAGCATAGACCTTATTATGGAAGTCAATCTTTTCTTGTTCAAGTCGATCTTCTTGACCAGCACGCTCTTTTTCAATTCTAGCTAAACCAACAGCTGGATCTAAGTCTAAGAAGATGGTTAAATCAGGCTCAAGTCCGCCAGTTCCGAAATCATTAATTTGCTTTACTTCTTCAACACCTAAATTTCTACCTACACCTTGGTAAGCGAGTGAACTATCAATGAATCTATCTGATAAAACTACCCTACCCGCTGCTAAGGCTGGACGAATCACTTCACTTACGTGTTGACTTCTTTGAGCTGCATAAAGCAAAGCCTCAGTTCGATCGTCCATTTCTTTATTTTCTGGGTCTAAAATAATTGTTCTGATATTTTCTGAAATCTTAGATCCACCTGGCTCACGCGTGACAAGAGTCCGTTCTTGTAAACTTTGCGGTAATTGCTTAATTATTTCGTTAATGACTGTAGTTTTTCCTGCCCCATCTGGGCCTTCAAATGTAATTAAATATCCTCTCATGTCTACCCCCACTTGGCATTGTACTGTAAAAGAAAAAAGAAAGACAGACTTGTTTTTTCAAGATTATTTATTTTTCCACAAAAAAAGTCCACCGCAGTGGACTACATTATCTAGTAATAACGCTTGATGAGCTACTAGATTTAGTGTTTCTTCTTCTAGCTTCTTCATACAAAAAAATAAATTTTGCATGGAGAATTTTATTTAAAACTCGATTATCAAATGAATAATCAATTGTCGTTTGATCGAAAACTTTTTGTTCAGCAAGTTGTCTTTGCAGTTGAGCAACAATTCTTAGTAATCGTTCGTCGCCTGCTTTTTTAACTTTGTTTCTTTTTCCAATCATAGATCTGTTCTCCCTTGAACAGCGCGCTTCAAAGTAATTGAGTTGGCGTATTCAATATCGCTACCTACGGCTAAACCAGCAGCAAGACGCGTTACCTTTAGGCCAGCTGGCTTAATCAGCTTAGCTAGATACATAGCAGTTGCTTCACCTTCTGGGCTGGAGTTTAGGGCCAGAATGACTTCTTTAACTTCATCTTGTTTCTGAAGTCTGGTAATTAAACTTTTAATGTTAATTTCTTCTGGACCTACTCCATCCATTGGGGACAAGACTCCATGTAAGACATGGTACAGGCCATTATATTCGCCCATTTCCTCAAAAGCCATAACATCTTTTGGTTGCTCAACTACCATTATCGTTGAACGGTCACGGTTTGGATCGCGGCAAATCTCACATGGATCACTTTCAGTAATATTTCCACAAATAGAACAAGAATGAAGGTTTTCTTTTACTTGCATTAATGACTTAGAAAAGTCTTCCACATCCTGTTCTGGCATGTCCATCGTGTAAAAGGCCAAACGTGTTGCTGTTTTTTCACCAATACCAGGCAGCTTCATGTAATTATCAATTAAACGGGCAATTGGTAATGGATATTGCATCTTACATCAAACCTTTAGTGTATTTGCCCATTGATGCTTGAGTAGCATCATCTACTGCCTTGATTCCCTTGTTTACAGCATCGATAACAAGATCTTGAAGCATATCTGGATCATCTGGATCGATTGCTTCCTTATTAATCTTCAAGTCTTTTAACTTGCGGTCGCCGCTAAAAGTAGCAACTACCATGTCATCAGCAGCCTTACCAACAAATTCTTGAGTAGCTAAGTTTGCTTGTTCAGCTTCCATTTGTTGTTGCATCTTCTTAGCTTGCTTAATTAAACCTTGCATGTTACCCATGCCCATACCACCAAATTTAGGTCTCTTACCCATCTTTTTCTCTCCTTAATCTTTAACTTGTGCTAGATCGCCAAACAATTCTTTAGCCTTATCAATGACTTCTTTTTTTGCTTGAGGATCTATCTGATTACCATTTGCTTCTTGTTCAGATTTTTCTAGTCTTTGAAATTTTTTAGCAAGTAACTCTTCTTTATGACTTGCCACAAAATCATGCCGTACTTTCAACCATGAAGAATCTGCAACTAAAACAATACTATAATTATGCTTCGTTAGCTTCGCAATTTCAGCTTCAAGTTGAGAAATTAAGTCTCCATCTTGATTTGCTCGCTCAAACCATAATTCATACTTACATTTTAAAACAATTTGCTCGTGACTTGCAGCCACAGGATCTAAAACTTCCATTACAGCTCTTTGAGATACCTTTAGCGTAGACAGTAAGTCTGGCCAAATATCTTTTACTGTATTTAAGTCTTCCTTAGTGGCATTTTCAAGCACATGATATACCTGCCGGCGGTTATTTTCTTGAGCCACTTGGTTATTAGAACTAGCCTTTCTTCTTTTTGGCTTTTGTTCGGGCTTATTTTCTTTATCAGCAAGCCGCTTAATTTGCGACTTAGTTTCAGTTTTAATTGTGCCTGAAAAGTCTGAAGTAGTACTTCTAGCAGGTGCCGGTCTGTTTTTCAATTCCGCAACTTGCTTACTTAAAGTGTCAATTTGATTTTTTAGAGTTTGAACAACATCTGATGAAATTGCTTCAGCTTGTTGAGGTGTATTATCAGCTTTTGCTGGAGCTTGAGTTACTTGAACCACAAATACATCAAGCGGGATTTGTTGCTGGTTAGTGTAGCGCAAGTCATTTAGGGCGTTATTAGCCGCTTGTACGAGTGAGTAGAATTTTTCTTCTGGAATTTTAGCTAATTCAGAGGCATAATTCTCAGTTAAAAAAGTTTCTTCCTTATTACTCTTGATTGCTAGCATCCCTTTAACAGTTAAACTAATCAACTCATCTAAAATATTCTTAGTTGATGCTCCGTCCTGCAAAAGTGCATGAACTATTTCAAGAGCTGCTGAAGTTTCGCCATTAAGTAAATTTAATAATACTTGTTCAATTTTTTCTTGAGCCGCATAACCAGTTATTCTTAAAGCATCTTCGTATTTAACCTTATCTTGATCATAAGATAAAATCTGATCCAAGATACTTAAACTGTCACGCATTCCACCATCAGCTACTTGAGCAATTACTTCAAGGGCCTTTTCTTCAAAGTCAATTTTTTCTTGGCCAAGAATATAGATCATGCGAGCGATTAAATCATGTTGATCAATCCGCTTGAAGTTGTAGCGCTGGGTTCTAGAAATAATAGTTGCTGGAACCTTTTGAAGCTCTGTTGTAGCTAAGATAAAGACCACATGCTCCGGCGGCTCTTCCAGTGTCTTAAGTAAGGCATTGAAGGCACCCATCGAAAGCATATGAACCTCATCGATGATGTAGACTTTATATTTACCCTGTGTTGGGGCGTATTTTACTTTATCTCGGATATCTCGAATTTCATCGACACCATTGTTAGATGCGGCATCGATTTCAATGATATCGTTCATTGTTCCTTGATCTGCTGCAAGACAGTTTTCACATTCGTTACATGGTTCTCCGTCTTGCAGATTAGTACAATTTAAGGCCTTGGCAAAAATTTTAGCACATGATGTTTTACCAGTACCACGTGGTCCTGCGAATAGAAAAGCATGTGATATCTTGCCACGCTTGATTGCATTTTTTAATGTATCAGTAATCGCTGTTTGTCCTACGACTCCATCAAAAGTTCGCGGACGCCATTTACGATATAGCGCTTGATAAGCCATTTTGCACTTCCTTTATCAAAAAAACTCCTAGCTCAAACGAGCTAAGAGCTGTTTAAATTCTCAAAAAAAGGCACATGCCCAAGCAACCTTAGTGCTGCTACCTTCCGGTCCTGACACAATTTGGAGGTCGGACATTGCCCACAAACTATAATACAGTATTTTGATTTATTGTTCC
>DBFNNF010000258.1:0-3482 GCA_048407585.1 Lactobacillus johnsonii
ACCAATAATTTTGCATACTGAAAGCACGAATTTAAAAACAATAAAAAATCCAGATGACTAACATCTGGATAAAAAGGTTATTTAATTCTAAGATTTAACATTAAACCGATAAAGAAACCTACGGCTTCAGTTACAAATAAAACTTGGGTATTTTGAACTACTTTAGGGAAAGATTTTGGCTTAGTTTGTATTTTCCAAAGAAAGTGCATGTTTTTGTAGATTGTTGGAATACAAATCAAAATTAAAGCGACACTCCAAGGAAGGACTCCAACCCAAATTGCCCAACCTGTTAAAAAGAACCCTAAAAAGTAGTTAAATACGAATAAGTAAAGACCGCCCTTAATTCCAATATAAGAAACTAAAGTGTGTCTTCCATTTGCGATATCTGCATCATGATCACACAAATTATTTCCAAGCATTAAAGTGAAGTTACAAATTTCAGGAATGCCGGCAGCAAGGATAATTGGCCAAACAAAATTCCAGTTAAATGGTACATGGGGATAAACGTTAATATAGACCATGATTAGAAAAATTCCAAATCCCATTGCAAAACAAGCAGCTATTTCTCCAAAAGGCCCGGCAGAAATTGTATGTGATCCAGTTGAATAGGAAAGAGCAATTGCGTAACAAATAATTCCTAGAATCCAAATATATAAATTAGTTTGAAAACCAATCATAAAAGCACAGGTGGCTGAAATAATAAATAAAATCCAAATAAGAACTAAAACATTTTTGGGATTAAGATGATACTTTCCAATTGGATTCTTTTTATGATCGCCAGTTTTAGCAGCTTTTTCACGCTTATAATCCCAATAACCATCATTTACATTCATAAAAATCTGTAGAACAATTGTAGCGATACACATTTCAATTGTTGGAAAAATTCTAAACAACTGAAAATTATATTCTGTGTACATGATTCCTAATAGGACAGGAATTATGGAGTTAAATAGGGTACGTGGTTCAACTAATTCATAGTAGCCTTGCTTTGCTTCAGCAGACATAATAAACTTCTTTCTATTTTTAAATTAGTCCTTGATCCATTAAATAAAGTTGATGAAAATGCTCATTGTGTTCAAATAATTCGTGAGGATTGCCCTGCATGGTCACTTTTCCATCTTTAAAGAAGAGAACTTCGTTCATATATTTTACACCTTGTAAGTGGTGAGTTACCCAAACTACTGTCTTTTTCTTTAAAACGTCAAATACTAAATTTAATAATTTTTGTTCTGTGAGCGGATCTAGCCCCACTGTTGGTTCATCTAAGAGGACAATTGGGGTATCTTGTAAAAGTACACGTGCTAATGCTAAACGTTCCTTTTGACCACCAGAAAAACGTGCACCAGCTTCTGCGACTTCTGTATCTAGTTTTTTAGGAAGGGAATTAATGAAATCAGCTAGCTGTACTTTTTCTAAAATTTCCATCATTTGGTCAGCAGTGGCATCTGGATTAGCCATTTTAAGATTTTCATAGATAGTAGTGTTGAATAAAAATGGTTCCTGGTTCAGCACAGAGAATAATTTTGAACGCTCTTTTTGTAAGGACAAAACATTAATCTTATCCAAAGTGACAGTGCCTGTATTTGGCTTTAAATCTCCAAGAATTAATTGTAGGATAGTACTTTTTCCTGCTCCAGATGGTCCAATTAAAGCAGCTTTTTGACCTCTTTTTAAAGTAAGAGAGAAATTTTGAATAATTGGATAATCTTCTCCTGGATAAGTAAATGAAATATCAGTAGCTTTTAACGTTCCGGCAAAAACTGGGTCAAGATATTCTTGAGGAGGTAGACGGATTTCAGGTACTGTTAATTCATTTAAATGTTTTACTGAATCGCTATAGGTGTGCCATTCCTCAATACCTTGTCCAACAGGAATAAAAGCATCAGATAGAGGGAACAAGGCTAAAACAACAGCACCAACGTAATTTGCTGCTTCTTGATTATAGGTAAGGTTTTTGTTAGTGAAATAAAGAATAGCAACCGCCATTAAACCAAAAATAAATTCAAGAACAAAATCGCGTGCCCAATCAAATTTCCCAGATTTTTTTTCATGCTTACCGAGAGATTTTAAAGTAGTTTTAGTTTGATTGAAAAATGCGTCCTTGCGACCAGAAATTTTCCAGTCGCCAGCACCTAAAACTTGATCAGTAAATTCTGTATAAAGCTGGGCTTTCTCTTTCTTTTCCTTACTGCGTACACTAGCTTGTTTTAGAAGTGAGAAGAATGGAACGAGAATGAGTTCCATAATCAATAAAACTGCAATAATACCAGCTAAGGGCCATGAAAATAAACCAAGCAAAATTACAACAATAAATCCTACTAGGTAACTTAGAATGGCTGGAAAAATGGTTCTCAAATAAAGATTTTGTAAGTGGCCAATATCATCAGTTAAGAGAGAAAGAATACTGCCTGTTTGAAAAGCTGATCCGACTGCTGAAGTATTTTTTTCAGCAATATAAAAGAGTCGTCTTCTTAAGGAACTTGTGACACGTAAAATCCAATTATGAGAGACTAAGCGTTCTAAATATCTAAATAATGGTCGTCCAATTCCGACAGCACGCATTAAGACGATTGGGACATAAATCATTAAGATGTTTTCTGGACGTGTTGCTGCTTTGTCAATTGTATAGCCCGCATAAAACATAAGCGCACCACCACAAAAGAACATGATGATGCCAAGAAAAATCGCTAAAAGAAAATTCCACTTATATTTTGCGAGGTAAGGTTTAACCCAATGTTCATGTTTCCAAGAAAATTTTTTGTTCATCATAGTAGGTCTTCTTTCAATGGCTGAGTAAGTTTTTTGAATAAAGTTCCGTTTTTAGCTAAGTCACTAGGAGCACCTTGTTCTACAATTTCTCCATTTTCAATGACTAGGCACCAATCCATGTCATTTAGCCAGTGCAAGCGGTGTGTGGTAAAGAAGACTAAATGATTTTCCATTAATTTCTTCATCGGTTCCTTTAATTCATACTCAGTCTCAATATCTAGGTGAGCAGTTGGTTCGTCGAAAAATAATATCTTTCGATCTTTTGCTAAGAAAGCGCGGGCTAACGCAATGCGTTGTTTTTGCCCGCCAGAAATGCCGCGTCCATTTTCACCGATTCTAGTGTTTAAACCATCTTTTAAACTAGCAACAAAATTATTCAAATCAGTTGCTTTTAATGCGGCATCAATTTCTTTTTGACTAGCATTTGGATTATAAAAAGTTAGATTTTCTTTAATACTAGTTGCAAACATGAAAGGATCTTGCGGAATATAGGTAATTTGATTTTGCCAATTCTTTTGATTCAGTTGGGAAAGATTTTGCCCATTAATTGTAAAATTATCTTCTTTAAGGTGAGGAGTAAGAAAGCCAGCTAAAATTCTCATTAATGTTGTTTTCCCAGCACCTGTTGGGCCAATAATGCCAACTTTTTGAAATCCGGTAAGATTTAGATTAACATTACGTAACTCATCAGCTGTATGAGTCTTATCTGTATT